>NZ_JBMCZA010000189.1:17001-30583 GCF_048654705.1 Nocardioides sp. CPCC 206348 | reverse complement strand
CGTCAGAACCGATAACCCCGCGCCATGGTGCGCAGCGGTGGATAGGGTACGAGCGTTCCCGTTTCACCGGCAGGTTTCATCAGCACGGTCCGTCAGGCAAGTCATCAAGCAAGGGAGGAGCCCTCGTGATCACGTCGGCCGATCCCCGACTCCGCGAGACGCTCGCCCTGATCGCGCCCGGCACTCCGCTGCGCGACGGGCTCGAGCGGATCCTGCGTGGCCGCACCGGCGCGCTGATCGTGCTCGGCCAGGACAAGCTCGTCGAGACGCTGTGCACCGGCGGCTTCGAGCTCGACGTCCCCTTCACCGCCACGGGCCTGCGTGAGCTGGCCAAGATGGACGGCGCGATCATCGTCGACAGCGACCTCACGCGGATCATCCGGGCCGCCGTCCACCTGATGCCCGACCACAGCATTCCGTCGGAGGAGACCGGCACCCGGCACCGCACCGCCGACCGCGTCGCCAAGCAGACCGGACACCCCGTCATCTCGGTGTCCCAGTCGATGCAGATCATCGCCGCGTACGTCGGCGACGTGCGCCACGTGCTCGAGGACTCCGGCCAGATCCTCTCCCGCGCCAACCAGGCACTCGCGACGCTGGAGCGCTACAAGCTGCGCCTCGACGAGGTGTCGAGCACCCTGTCCGCGCTGGAGATCGAGGACCTCGTCACCGTGCGCGACGTTGCCGTCGTCGCCCAGCGCCTGGAGATGGTCACCCGGATCGCGCGCGAGATCGAGGACTACGTCCTGGAGCTCGGCACCGACGGCCGCCTCCTCGCGCTCCAGCTCGAGGAGCTGATCACCGGCGTCGACACCGAGCGCGAGCTCGTGATCCGCGACTACGTCCCCTCGCGTCGCCGCAGCCGCGACCCGAAC
Organism: Nocardioides sp. CPCC 206348; assembly: GCF_048654705.1. Lineage (NCBI taxonomy): Bacteria > Bacillati > Actinomycetota > Actinomycetes > Propionibacteriales > Nocardioidaceae > Nocardioides > Nocardioides sp. CPCC 206348. The sequence continues at coordinate 29,708 of NZ_JBMCZA010000189.1, read as the reverse complement.
GAGCTGCTGTCGAAGCTCGAAGCCCTCTCGGCAACCGACCTGGTCGACCCGTCGGCCGTCTCCAAGGTGCTCGGCATCGGCACCGGCGAACACCTCGACGGCGCCGTCGCGCCCCGGGGCTACCGCCTGCTCACGAAGGTCCCCCGCCTCCCCACGAACGTCGTGGAGGGCCTGGTCGACCACTTCGGCACCCTGCAGAAGCTGCTCTCCGCCGGCATCGACGACCTCCAGGCCGTCGAGGGCGTCGGCGAGCTGCGCGCCCGTAGCGTGCGCGAGGGGCTCAGCCGCCTCGCCGAGTCGACGATCCTCGAGCGTTACGTCTGACTTCAGGTCGTCGGCTTGGTCGCCGTGTCCGTCGGCGTCACTTCGATCGTCCGCGTGGCCGGTCGCACGAGGCTGAACGCAGCCTCCGCCGGCTCCCCGCCGAGCGCAGCCGCTGCAATGGTGAAGTCACCGGGCAGCACCCACGCGGTGCGCGAGGTGCAGCCCTGGTTCGACTCGCGGGCATTCCAGGTCATCGTGACGACGGTGGCCACCGCTCGTCGTACGACGACGGACTGGGAAGGCACCGCCTTCCGGCACTGACGGGTCGACCAGATCTCTTCCTTGCCCTGGGCGATCCGCACCGTGAGGCTGTTGCTGGCGACCTGCCACGTGCACGCCTCGGACGTGATGGTCTGCAGCGACAGGCTGAGGGTGACGTTCGCTCCGGCGGCCTGACCCCCTGCGACGGACGGAGTGACCGCGACGTCCGCGGGCTTGCAGACGCCCTCCGGCGCAGCCAGGGTCGGGGTCGCCTTCGCACCCGGGGTCACCGGTGCGGTCGAGGTCGCGTCGCCGGCGGTCACCGTCTGCGTCGCCGACACCTGCGCGCCGGCCTGCTCGGCCGTGGGCGTCTCGTCCGAGGATCCGTCGCTGCCACCGGTCAGCCATTGCGCGATCACGAACACGAGCGAGAAGGCAACGGTGCCGACGAACAGGCGCCGCCGCCAGTAGACATCAGGCGGCAGCGGGCCGCGGGTGGTCCGGCCGCGGGCGCTGGAGGGACGGCGCTGCGACGACATGCCACCGACGGTAGTCAGCCACGCACCACGATCCCGGCTGACCCGCCGGACAGGGCCGAAGTCACAATGGGTCTGCCATGACGACGACCCCAGCGAACCCCGACGAACGCCTGGTCGACCCGATTCTCCGGTGGTACGACGAGCACGCTCGCGACCTTCCGTGGCGTCGGCCCGAGGCATCCGCGTGGTCGGTCCTGGTCAGCGAGTTCATGCTGCAGCAGACCCCCGTGGTCCGGGTGCTGCCCGTCCACGAGGCCTGGCTGGATCGCTGGCCCACCCCGGCGGCCCTCGCCGCCGACACCTCCGGCGAAGCGGTCCGTGCCTGGGGCCGTCTCGGCTATCCCCGACGGGCCCTGCGCCTGCACGCGGCGGCCGTCGCGATCACCGAGCAGCACGACGGCGTGGTGCCCGACTCCTACGACGAGCTGTTGGCCCTGCCCGGCATCGGCGATTACACGGCAGCCGCCATTGCTGCGTTCGCCTACGGGCAACGCCAGGTCGTGCTCGACACCAACGTGCGCCGGGTGCTGGCGCGCACGGTGACGGGTGTGGAGTTCCCCGCGCGCTCGGTCAACCGCGCAGAGCGCGACCTCGCCGCCGCCCTGCTGCCGCCCGATGCGCCGACCGCCGCGACGTGGTCGGTCGCCGTGATGGAGCTGGGGGCCCTGGTCTGCACCGCCGATCGGCCGCGCTGCGGTGACTGCCCGGTGCGGGACACCTGCGCCTGGCAACAGGCCGGCGCGCCGTCGTACGACGGACCACCGCGACCGGTGCAGGGCTACGCGGGCACCGACCGACAGTGCCGCGGACGGCTGCTCGCGGTCCTGCGCGATGCCCCGGGCGCCGTACCGAAGCAACGCCTGGACGCGGCCTGGGACGAACCCGTGCAGCGCGAACGCGCCCTCGCCTCACTGCTGGCCGACGGCCTGCTCGTCCGCACCACTGACGGCCACTACGCCCTCCCCTGACCGCGATAGTCCCGGGTCAAAAGCACCGAGACACGCGGGTATCCGGTGCTTTTGGCCCGGGACTACCCCACGGGCATCAGGAGGGTGTCAGGCGGAAGACCCGGATCTCCCGATCGGTACGGGTCTTGTAGACGGCGTAGTTGCCGGCGAGGTCGACCATCTTCTGCCATCCGGCGTCCGCTTCGTCACCGGCGAGGAGCTCGGCGTGAACCGTGATCTCGGTGCCACCGCTGATGACGCGCGCCTGGGGCTGGGCCAGCAGGTTGCCGGTCCAGGCGGGGTGGTGCGCCTGACCGAAGTTGGAGCCCACCACGATCACCGACTCACCGGCATCGCGGGCATACAGCAGCGGGCTCAGCCGCTTCTGGCCCGACTTGCGGCCGACCGTCTCCAACAACAGCGTGGGCAACCCGATGGGCCCGAGCACCGTACGACGCCCCCGGGTACGCAGCAGGACCTTGCGGTCAAGGGGCATCAGCTTGCGGATCACCAACGAGCCCGGCTTGCTGGACGCGATCCGGACGGCCAGGCCCTGCACGAACGCGTTCTCCGTGCCCCAGCGGTAGTCAGGAATGCTCGCCATGACCCGATCAAAGCAGGTCCGACCCGGCCCGTCGATGACGGACCGGGTCGGACGGTGCCTGCTTATTCGTTGCTGGCGAGCGGGTCCGAGTCGCCGGACAGCTCAGCGACATCACCTGAGGGCTCGGAGACCGTCTCCAGCGGCGGCATGTCCGGGACGCTGTTGACCTTCTGGCCCTCGAAGGTGAACGACGCGTCCGGCCCTTCGCCGTCGACGCCCACGAGCACGATCTGGCCGGGGCCGACCTCGCCGAAGAGCATCTTCTCGGCGAGGGTGTCCTCGATCTCGCGCTGGATCGTGCGACGCAATGGCCGCGCACCCAGCACCGGGTCGAAGCCCCGCGAGGCGAGCAGGTTCTTCGCTGCCTGGGTCAGCTCGAGCTGCATGTCGCGGTCCTTGAGCCGGAGCTCGACCGACGCGATCATGTTGTCGACCATCGCGACGATCTGCTCCTGCGACAGCGGCGGGAACACGATGATCTCGTCGACACGGTTGAGGAACTCGGGCCGGAAGTGCTGCTTGAGCTCGTCCTGCACCTTGTTCTTCATCCGCTCGTAGGAGCCCGCGGCGTCGTTGCCCTGCTGGAAGCCGAGGTTGACGGACTTGTTGATGTCCTTCGTGCCCAGGTTCGTGGTCATGATGATGACGGTGTTCTTGAAGTCCACGACCCGGCCCTGGGAGTCGGTCAGGCGACCTTCCTCCAGGATCTGCAACAGCGAGTTGAAGATGTCGGGGTGGGCCTTCTCGACCTCGTCGAAGAGGACCACGGAGAACGGCTTGCGGCGCACCTTCTCGGTGAGCTGACCGCCCTCTTCGTAGCCGACGTAGCCCGGAGGCGAGCCGAAGAGGCGCGAGACGGTGTGCTTCTCGCTGAACTCCGACATGTCGAGCTGGATCAGCGCGTCCTCGTCGCCGAAGAGGAACTCGGCGAGCGTCTTGGACAACCAGGTCTTACCGACACCGGACGGGCCGGCGAAGATGAACGAACCACCAGGGCGCTTGGGGTCCTTCAACCCGGCGCGCGTACGACGGATGGCGCGGCTCAGTGCGCGCACGGCCTCTTCCTGGCCGATGACCCGCTTGTGGAGCTCCTCCTCCATCTTGAGCAGTCGCGAGGACTCCTCCTCGGAGAGCTTGATGATCGGAATGCCGGTCGCGACCGCCAGCACCTCGGCGATCAGCTCCTCGTCGACCTCCGCGACCTCGTCCATGTCACCGGAGCGCCACTGCTTCTCGCGGTCCGACTTGGCAAGGATCAGCTGCTTCTCCTCGTCGCGCAGGCGCGCGGCGGCTTCGAAGTCCTGACCATCGATGGCCGCTTCCTTGCGCTGACGAACGTCGTTGATCTTGTCGTCGTACTCACGCAGGTCGGCGGGCGCCGTCATCCGGCGGATCCGCAGGCGCGAGCCGGCCTCGTCGATCAGGTCGATCGCCTTGTCCGGCAGGAACCGGTCGGAGATGTAGCGGTCGGCCAGGGTCGCGGCCGAGACGAGCGCCAGGTCGGTGATGGTCACCCGGTGGTGCGCTTCGTAGCGGTCCCGGATGCCCTTGAGCATCTCGATCGTGTCCGCGACGGAGGGCTCGGGAACCTGGATCGGCTGGAAACGGCGCTCCAGCGCGGCGTCCTTCTCGAGGTACTTGCGGTACTCGTCGAGGGTGGTCGCACCGATGGTCTGCAGCTCGCCGCGGGCCAGCATCGGCTTGAGGATGCTCGCCGCGTCGATCGCGCCCTCGGCCGCACCGGCGCCGACGAGGGTGTGGATCTCGTCGATGAACAGCACGATGTCGCCGCGCGTGCGGATCTCCTTGAGGACCTTCTTCAACCGCTCCTCGAAGTCACCGCGGTAGCGGGAACCGGCAACCAGGGCGCCGAGGTCGAGCGTGTAGATCTGCTTGTCCTTCAGCGTCTCCGGCACATTGCCCTTGACGATGTCCTGGGCGAGACCCTCCACGATCGAGGTCTTGCCGACACCTGGCTCACCGATGAGGACGGGGTTGTTCTTGGTACGACGCGACAGCACCTGCATGACTCGCTCGATCTGCGGCGCGCGGCCGATGATCGGGTCGAGCTTGCCCTCGCGGGCGTCCTGCGTCAGGTTGCGGCCGAACTGGTCGAGGACCAGCGACGACGACGGGGTCTCGCCACCGCTCGTGCTGCCGGACGCGGAAGCGGACGCACCGCTCTCCTTGCCCTGGAAGCCGGACAGCAGCTGGATGACCTGCTGGCGCACCCGGTTGAGGTCGGCGCCGAGCTTCTGGAGGACCTGGGCGGCCACGCCCTCGCCCTCGCGGATCAGGCCGAGCAGGATGTGCTCGGTCCCGATGTAGGAGTGGCCGAGCTGCAGCGCCTCGCGCAGGGACAGCTCGAGCACCTTCTTGGCACGAGGCGTGAAGGGAATGTGTCCCGACGGCGCCTGCTGGCCCTGGCCGATGATCTCCTCAACCTGGGCGCGGACCGCCTCCAGCGAGATGTCGAGGGACTCCAGCGCCTTCGCGGCGACTCCCTCACCCTCGTGGATCAGGCCGAGCAGGATGTGCTCGGTCCCGATGTAGTTGTGGGAGAGCATGCGAGCCTCTTCCTGGGCCAACACGACCACACGGCGGGCTCGGTCAGTAAACCGCTCGAACATCAGCACGCTCCTCACGTCACAGGGAAGTTCTGGAGATACAACCCTTCGAACAGCCTACGCGTTCCATGTACGGGTTCATTTCCAGTCCGCTGACAGCGAACAGGGACGTGCAGGAATCCCCGCTGAAGCGGGGAAACTGGCGCTCCTTGGCCGTTGCAACAGTCAAGGAGCGCAGGAATACCCGCATAAGCGGGTACTCCTGCACCACATGCTCAGCTCGCGGAGTCGAACGCCTCACGTACGTCGGCGGGGATCCGGCCGCGCTCGGGGACGGCGAAGCCGTTGGAACGGGCCCATTCGCGGATCTCCTTGGCGGAAGCACCGCCGTCGGCGGAGGTCGCGGCACGGGCACCGCGGCGGGCGGCGCGGCCGACCTTGCGTCCGTGGCCGACGTAGGTCGCCAGCGACTCGCGCAGCGCATCGGCGTTCTTGTCGTTGAGATCGATCTCGTAGCTGGTGCCGTCGAGGCCGAAGACCACTGTCTGGCTCGCCTCGGTGCCGTCGATGTCGTCCACCAGTGTGATGCTGACCTTCTGGGCCATCGGATAATCTCCTTTTCGTCGCAATATCGGAATCAACTCGACGTACGAGTCGCATTGCCACGATCAAAGCACACGGCCGCGAATATCTGAATCAGCGTTGATTGCGCAGAAACACCTTTTCCAGTCCGCGCAGGGTCAACCACGGGGAATGGTCGGTGAAACAGCGGCATTCCTCGAGAACAAGTGGAGCCAGGTGTCCGGTGGCAATCACCGCGACGTCCTCGGTCACGCATCCCAGCGCGGCAATCAGGCGTTCGACCATGCCCTCCACCTGGCTGGCGACGCCGAAGACCATCCCTGACTGGAGTGCCTCGACGGTGTTCTTGCCGATGACGCCGCGCGGTCGCACGAGTTCGACCATCCGCAATTGCGCGCCACCGCGGCTCAAGGCGTCGAGGGAGATCTCGATTCCGGGCGTGATCGCACCGCCGACGTACCGGCCCTGCGCATCGACGACATCGAAAGTCGTGGCCGTCCCACCGAAGTCGACGACGATCGCGGGCCCCGAATAATCGGCCGCTGCGGAAAGGGCATTGATGATCCGGTCGGTGCCGACTTCACGGGGATTGTCGACCATGATCGGAACTCCGGTGCGAATACCGGGTTCGACAATCACCTGCGCGACATCGGCGAAATGGACCGCGAGCATCTCGCGCCACGCATTGAGCCCGGCGGGAACGGTCGAGCACACGACAATCCCGGTGACGTCCTGCTCGAGGTCACCGAGGAGGCCGCGCAGCAGCACCGACCACTCGTCAGCAGTACGCCGCTCGTCGGTCGACACCCGCCAGTCGGCAACGACGTCGCCGTCCTCGAGCAACCCGAGGACGGTGTGGGCGTTGCCGATGTCGGCGGCGAGCAGCGGCATGGGACTACGTCGTCCGGAAGTCCAGGCCGAGGTCGAAGACGTTGACCGAGTGGGTCAGCGCACCGACCGAGATGAAGTCGACTCCGGTCTCGGCGACCTCGCGGGCGCGCTCGAGCGTGAGTCCACCCGACGCCTCGAGGGTTGCGTTGCCCCCGGCCGCCTGGTTGATCCGGACGGCCTCGGCCATGTCCGCGGTGCTCATGTTGTCGAGCAGCACCTCGGTGCAACCGGCGGCGAGCACGTCGCGCAGCTCGTCGAGGTCCATCACCTCGACCTCGACGCGGAGGCCGGGGTTCGCGGCGACGACGGCCCGGTAGGCGGCCACGACACCACCCGCAGCGACGGCGTGGTTGTCCTTGACCATCGCCCGGTCGACGAGGCTGAACCGGTGGTTGACGCCGCCGCCACACGCGACGGCGTACTTCTGCAGGGCGCGCCAGCCGGGCAGTGTCTTGCGGGTGTCGAGCACCCGCGCGCTGGTGCCGGCCAGGGCGTCGACCCACGCGGCCGTCGCCGTGGCGACGCCGGACAGGTGCGACGCGAAGTTGAGGGCGGTGCGCTCGGCGGTCAGGACGCCCTGGACGGGACCCGCCACCGTGAGGACGACGTCGCCGGGCTGGACGCGCGTGCCGTCGGCCACGCGCCCGCTCAGCTCCACCGTGTCGCCGAGGGCGTAGAGGAACGAGAGCTCGGCGATCGCGAGGCCGGCGACGACACCCGGCTCGCGCGCCACGAAGTCAGCCACGGCGCGGCCCATGTCGGGCATCGCGGCGCTGGTGACGTCGTCGGCGCCACCGGGCAGGTCCTCCTCGAACGCCAGCGCGATGTGGTCGTAGACCGCCTTCGGGTCGAGCCCGGCCGCGGCGATCTCCTCGACGAGCGACGCCGGCAGGGCGTCGTACGGCGTCCGGGCGATCACGCCGCACCTCCACCGACGACGGCGCCATTCACGGTGCCGTCGGTCGCAGGCGAGGCCACGAACGCAACCGTGGTCACGCCGTCGCTCATCCGTACGTCGAAGTGGCCGGCCCAGTGGGCGTCGTCGCGATCGGGGAAGTCCTCACGCCAGTGCGAACCGCGGGTCTCCTCGCGCAGCGCGGCGGCATCGGTGAGGGCGGCGCTGATGGTGACCAGGTTGGTCGCCTCCCACGCGTCCTGCCCCACGACGTCGGCGGTGTGGCCGGCGAGCTTGTCGAGCACCGCACCGGCCTCGGCCAGGCCGGGCGCGGTCCGCAGGACGCCGACCCTGGAGGACATCGCCTCCTGCAGCTCCCGGCGCACGTCGCCGGCAACGAGGCCCGCCGTACGGCCGTCCTCGGACGGCTCGCGCCACGGGGCGATCTCGCCGGGCAGCACGTCGGCGATGCGCCGCGAGAAGACGAGTCCCTCGAGCAGCGAGTTCGACGCGAGCCGGTTGGCGCCGTGCACGCCCGAGCAGGCGACCTCGCCGGTGGCGTAGAGCCCGGGCAGGTCGGTACGGCCGTGGAGGTCGGTGCGGACGCCGCCGGAGGCGTAGTGGCAGGCAGGCGCAACGGGAATCAGCGCGGTGACCGGGTCGACCCCGTGCGAGCGGGCCGTGGCGAGGATGGTCGGGAAGCGCTTCTCCCAGAACTCCGCGCCGAGGTGCCGGGCGTCGAGCCACATGTGGGGCCGGCCCGTCTCGATCATCCGCTTCATGATCGCCTTGGCGACCACGTCGCGCGGAGCGAGGTCGGCGAGCTCGTGCACGCCCTGCATGAAGCGGGTGCCACCCTCTTCCGGCGGGCCGTCGACGAGGAACGCGCCCTCGCCGCGAACCGCCTCGGAGATGAGCGGCTGCTGGCCGCGCGAGTCGGGTCCGAGGTACATCACGGTCGGGTGGAACTGGACGAACTCCAGGTCGCGCAGCGTCGCGCCGGCGCGCAGTGCCAGCGCCATGCCGTCGCCGGTCGCGACCGACGGGTTCGTGGTCTGCGAGAACACCTGGCCGAGACCGCCGCTGGCCAGCACGACCGCGCGGCAGTCGACGGCACCGACGCCGTCGCGCTCACCCTCACCGATGACGTGCAGGGTCAGGCCCGCGACGCCGGTGACGCCGCGCTCGTCCTCGCCGAGCAGCAGGTCGACGGCCAGCGCGTGCTGGATGACCTCGATGTCGGGGGCTGCCTCGATGGCCGCGATCAGCGCGCGCTGGATCTCAGCACCCGTGGCGTCTCCGCCGGCGTGCGCGATCCGGTCGCGGTGGTGCCCGCCCTCGCGGGTGAGCGAGAGCTCGCCGTCGTCGGTTTGGTCGAAGTTGGTGCCGAGCGCGATCAGCTCGCGGACCGCCTCGGGGCCCTCGTTGACCAGCACCCGGACGGCGTCCAGGTCGCAGGCGCCCGCGCCGGCGACGAGGGTGTCGACCTCGTGCTCCTCGGGGGTGTCGCCCGGACCGAGCGCCGCGGCGATGCCGCCCTGGGCCCACTGGGTCGAGCCGGCCGCCAGGACGTCCTTGGTGACGACGAGGATCTTGTCGACCTGCCCACGCAGGCGCAGCGCAGCCGTGAGCCCGGCGATGCCGGAGCCGACGATGACGACGTCGGCGCGGGTGGTCCAGCCGGGCCCGGGCGCGTCCAGTCGTCCCGGAAGGCGTCGTACGGCCGTCGGACTGGGGGCCACGTGGTCAGACATTCCTGCAGGCTACTGATCCGGAGCCGGGTCAGCGCGCCGCGGTGACGTCGCCGCGCTCGAGGCTCGGGTCGCCGAAGGTCTCGGCCGGGTCGAAACCGGTGGCCATGATCTTGTTGTCGGCGTCGACGAAGACCACGCTCGGCTTGAACTCCTTGGCCTCCTCGGTCGACATCTGGCCGTAGCCGATGAGGATGACCAGGTCGCCAGGGTGCACGAGGCGGGCGGCGGCACCGTTGATGCCGATGACGCCGGTGCCCCGCTCGCCGGCGATCGTGTAGGTCTCGAGGCGGGCGCCGTTGTCGATGTCGACGATGTGCACGAGCTCGCCCGCCAGCAGGTCGGCCGCGTCGAGCAGGTCCTCGTCGACGGTGACCGAGCCGACGTAGTGCAGGTCGGCCTGCGTCACGGTCGCGCGGTGGATCTTGCTCTTCATCATGGTGCGCAGCATGGGGTTCCCCCTCAGGAGTTTGAACTGCTCAGAACTGCAGGGTCATGTTGTCGATGAGCCGGGTCGTGCCGACCCTGGCTGCAACGAGGATCCGGCCTTCGGTGCCGGCTTCCGGGAAGTCGGGCAGCTCGCCCAGACCGGTGTCGGTGAGCGCGAGGTAGTCGAGCTCCACGCCCGGCTCCTCCTTGATGACGCTCATGGCTGCCCAACGGGCCGCCGGGACGCCGTACGGCGCCCGTTCCTGGGCCGCACGCAGGGCACGGCTCAACGTGGCAGCGTGCTGGCGCTGCCGGTCGTCGAGGTACCGGTTGCGGCTGGACCGGGCGAGCCCGTCGGGCTCCCGATCCGTGGGGGCACCGACGATCTCGATGCCGAGGCAGAGGTCGGAGACCATCCGCCGGATCAGGGTCAGCTGCTGGTAGTCCTTCTCGCCGAAGACGGCGACGTCGGGACGGACCAGGCCGAAGAGCTTGGCAACCACGGTGAGGACACCGCGGAAGTGTCCGGGGCGGCTGGCGCCTTCGAGGATGTCGGCGAGCGGGCCGGGCTGGACGGTGACCGCCTGCGACGGCACGCCGTCGTGCGGGACGCCGTCGGGGTACATCTCGGCGATGACCGGCGCGAAGACGACGTCGACGCCTTCGGCCGCCGCCATCTCGAGGTCGGTGTCGAAGGTGCGCGGATAGCGGTCGAGATCCTCGCCGGCTCCGAATTGCAGCGGGTTGACGAAGATCGAGACCACCACGACGCCGTCGCTGCCAGCGCGCTCGCGGGCCGCGCGCATCAGCGTCGCGTGGCCCTCGTGCAGCGCGCCCATGGTGGGCACCAGCACGACCGGCCCGGTGCCGTTGGTCGAGGAGGTCGCGCTGCGACCGTCTCGAGACCAGAGCAGGCCGGCAAGGTCTGCCCGGCTGCGTGCGACAGCCGGCGTGGTGGTTGCGGTCATGCCTGGTCGGCTCCCGCGTCGCCGGAGGTACGGGTGAAGCCGCCACTGAAGCCGCGGTCGCCGTACGCACCGAGCACGTCGGCCATCTTCTGCGCACGGATCGGGATCAGGCGACCGTCGGTGACAGCGCGGTCGAGCGTGGCCCAGGCCATCGCGACGTACGACGGCAGGGTGTCGGGTGCGTTGCGCGAGATGTCGGCCAAGTGGGCCGCGACGGTCTGCACGTCGCCGCGGACGATCGGCCCCGTGAGGGCGGCGTCTCCGTGGGCGAGGGCGTTGTCGAGGGCGGCGTCGAGCAGCGGGCGCAGGGTGCCGGACGGGTCGTCCACCCCGGCGGCGGCGAGCATGCTCATCGCCTCGCTCACGAGGGTGACGAGGTGGTTGGCGCCGTGGGCGAGGCCCGCGTGGTAGAGCGTGCGCATCTCCTCGGGCACCCAGGTGGGGCGTCCGCCGAGGTCGGCGACGAGGCCCTCGGCGACCTCGCGCTCCGCCGGTCCGGCGGTGAGGCCGAAGACGCAGCCGTGGAGGCGCTCGATGTCGACGACGGTGCCGGTGAAGGTCATCGCCGGGTGGAGCGCGATCACGTGCGCGCCGACCTCGGCGGCCGGGTCGAGCACGGCCAGGCCGTGGCGACCGGAGGTGTGGGCGACGTACTGCCCGGCCCGGAGGGCACCGCTCGCGGCGAGGACCTGCACCACGTTGGGGAGCATGTCGTCGGGGACGGTGAGCAGCAGCAGGTCGGCGTCGCGCGCGACATCGCTCGGCTTGCGCAGCGGGACACCGGGCAACAGCTCGGCGGCGCGGCGGCGAGAAGCGTCGGACTCGCCGGCAGCGGACACGACATGGTGACCGGCGGCGTGCAGACCCGCAGCGAGGACGGCGCCGACGCGGCCAGCACCGATCACGCCCACGCGGAACTTGTGGGACATCTGAGAACCTTTCGTTCCCGTCCCTCCGACCACTCCTCCCTGGTGGGGGGAGCCGGGGTGGGTACCGGACGTTGTGCTCACGTTTTCCTGCGCCCCGGGGTTCCGGGACGAGACAACGGTACGCCGGTTGCGCCACCCGCGGAACGGGGTGCCCCCGTGGCCCCTGTCACATCAGCCGCGGGCCCTGCGCTGCCCGGCACGGGCGATCAGCCTGGCCGCGCGGCGCGTGGGCGATGCGCCCCCGGCCGGCGACAGGCGGTCGAGCAGCTCCTGGCTGAGGCGACCCTGGTCCTGGCGCCGTGCCTCCCGGGCCTGTTCACGCAGCCACGCGACGTGCTCGCGGGTGGCCTCCAGGTCCGAGAGCTGCGAGGGCTCGATCCCGTCCGGGAAGTCGATGCCCGCCATCTGCTCGTTGAAGGCAACGCCCCCGTCACCGTGGGCGAACGTGTTCGCCAGTCCGTGCTTGTCGAGGTACGCGGCGAACCGGTCGTACCGCTCGCGGTGACCCCGCACCATCGGCGCCCAGTCCGCCTCCTCCACGAGGGTGACCGGATCGACGTCCTCGGGCAGCGAGCGCAGCAGCCGGTGCGGGATCTCGAAGTAGCGGCACAGCTCGAGGGTGCGGGCGTCGCCACAGAGCACCACTGCGGGGGTGCCGGCGAGCAGGGCGGCGATGCTCCCGTGGATCCGGGCACCGATGGAGACGTCGAAGCCCCGCAGGTCGTCGATCCACGTCGCCGGGTCGACGTACACCCGTGCCTTGCCCTCCTGGAACATCGGATGCTCCGGATGGGTCGGCATCAGCTTCACTGCCCCCGACGGGCTCGCGATGTCGCGCCAGCGCAGCTGCGCGGCCTCCGCGGTGTTCTGCCCGATGAACGTCGCCTGGGGGAACTGCTCGTGGATCCGCGCGATGATGCGGTCCAGGCCCAGGCTCCGTACGGCGGAGTGGGCGCCGTTGACGGCGACCCGCGAGGCCTCCGTCAGCTCCCCGACGGGCCTCATGGCCGGCAGAACGGGCCCCTCGAAGAACATCGACGGGCAGCCGACCACCTCGACGTCGCGGAATCCCAGGCCCGT
>NZ_JBMCZA010000189.1:16575-16991 GCF_048654705.1 Nocardioides sp. CPCC 206348 | reverse complement strand
CCGCGAGGCCTCCGTCAGCTCCCCGACGGGCCTCATGGTCGGCAGGACGGGACCCTCGAAGAACATCGACGGGCAGCCGATCACCTCGACGTCGCGGAATCCCAGGCCCGCCAGGTAGTCGGCGGTGAACTCGCCGCGCACGCCGATCGTGGGGCCGTGGTCGAGGACGGCCGAGACGAAGTCGCGCACCGATTCCTCCAGCGGACCGAGGGCGGCCAGATCCCCTTCGGCATTGGCCTGTGCACCGACGCCGAGGACGACGACGGGAACCTTCACCTGACGGATGACGCGCGTCAGCCGCTGCAGCGCCGGCGCGAAGCTGGGCCGGAAGGCGTTGGCGAGGGGGACGACGAAGGCGTCGTACTCGCTGTTGATCCTCTCGACGAGCCCGCGGTAGACGACGAGACCGTTGGAGT
>NZ_JBMCZA010000189.1:8538-16565 GCF_048654705.1 Nocardioides sp. CPCC 206348 | reverse complement strand
CGAGGGGTACGACGAAGGCGTCGTACTCGCTGTTGATCTTCTCGACGAGCCCGCGGTAGACGACGAGGCCGTTGGAGACCACCTGGGTGTCCGGCGTCGAGAGGATCTTGTGGGCGGCGTTGCTGAAGATCAGGTTGCCTGCGTTGGTCCCGAGGACGTCGCGCTCGATCGACTCCTCGACGCTGACCACGTCGAACGGGTCCTTCCCCGACCGCAGGAGAATTCGCTTCACACCGTGAACGCTAGCGGGCATGCGTGGGTGGCTCAGTCGCCGAGGCTGAACGGGTCGTCCTTGCGGACGTCGTACACGTGGCCCGACTGGTCGGAGATCAGTACGTCGACCGACGTGTGCGCCACGACCTGGGAATCGAGCAGCGTCCCGGGCGCCTCGTCACCGAACGCCTTGGTCCGCATCGGGGTGCCGGTGCGCTCCGGGTTGATGCAGTTGACCCGCACTCCCGCGTCGGCCCACTCGTCGGCGAGCGCCTGGGTGAGGTTGACCGTCGCCGCCTTCGCCGAGGAGTAGAGGCTGTAGCCGCTGCGACCGCGGGTGTAGGAGCTCGACGTGAAGAGCAGCAGCGCGCCGCGCGAGGCGGCCAGGTGCGGGAAGAACTCCTGGGCGATGAAGATCGGGCCGAGGTAGTTGATCTCGGTCGCGGCGTAGACCGTCTCCTCGCTGGTCTCCAGGAGCTCACCGCGCGGCAGGACGCCTGCGGTGTTGACGACGAAGTCGATCGAGCCCGTCGCGGCGATCGCCTGCTTCGCAGCAGCGGCCACGTCGGCGCGTCGGCCCACATCGGTGTTGGTGGTGGACCGGCTGAACGTCAGCACCGTGGCGCCGTACGACGACGCGAGGGCTGCGATGTCCGCGCCGATGCCGTAGCTGCCGCCGAAGACCACCATCGTCTTGCCGGCAAGCGCCGTCCGGTAGCCCTCGTCCGTCCGGGCGCGGGGCAGGTCGATGCCGGTCAGCTGGAAGAGCTTGTCGGCGATGAACACGTCGATCGGCTCGGTGACCTTCATGTTCCGGTCGTCGCCGTGCACCACGATGATCGGCTCGTCCGGGAGGTAGCGCAGCACCACGCTGCAGTCGTCGGTGGCCGTGAACTCCGGGTCGGCAGCGGCGATCTCGTAGGCCTTCGCGAGGACGTCGAGGCGGAAGGCCTGCGGCGTCTGCCCCCGGCGCAATGACGCACGCGGCGGGATGCTCCGGATCGTGTCGTCCTCGGCAACCTCGATGATCGTGTCCGCCGACGGGATCGCGACATCGACGGCGGGGTACGTCTCGAGGGCGGCGAAGCACTCGCCGATGATCCGCGGCGTGACCAGCGGGCGCACCGCGTCGTGCAACAGGATCCGCACGTCGGCACCCGCGGCGCTCGCCTGCAGGTGGTTGATCGCGAGCTGCGTGGTGGCGTTGCGGGTGTCGCCGCCCTCGAGGATCGCGGTGACCTTCGGGTACGCGCCGGCGCGGGTGATCTCGCGGACCGCGTCGGTGTGGCCGGGAGCCATCATCACGACCAGCTCGTCGACGTCGGGGTGGTCGTGCAGCGCGACCAGGGTGTGCTCGAGCAGCGTCTTGCCCGCGACCTTGATCAGCTGCTTCGGGATGTCGAGGCCCACCCGGCTTCCCACGCCACCGGCGAGGAGGACGGCCACGTTCTTCGCGGGGTTCGACATGGAGAACAGGTTAGTGGCCCTCCGCTCAACCCCCGAAGTCGTCGCCCGAGGGGTCGTCAGCCGAAGAACGCCTCGACCACCCGGCGGGCGGACTGGCCGTCCTGGAGGTGGTTGTACTTCTCGTGGAACCGGGCCAGCTCGGGCGCACACCTGCGCTCGAGGCCTGCGAAGTCCCGCAGCAGCTTCACGGCCTCGTCGGCGGTGTCGACCAGGGGGCCGGGCGCGGAGTCGCGGTAGTCGTAGAGGAATCCCCGGACGCCGCCGACGTACGAGTCGAGGTCGGGAACCAGGAAGATCATCGGGCGCTGGGTCAGGGCGAAGTCGAAGCGCAGCGAGGAGTAGTCGAGCACGGCTGCGTCCGACGCCAGGATCAGGTGGTTGATCTCGGGATAGTCGGTCACGTCGAGGAAGCGTGCGGCGCCGTCGCCCGTGGTGGTGGCCGTCGAGTGGAACCGGTGACCGCGCATCAGCAGGACGTAGTCCGGCCCGAGCGCACGGCTGGCGGCTTCCAGGTCGAGGTGGTGCACCATCTCGGCGCTGCGCCAGTTGGTGGCCAGGTCGTCGCGCCAGGTCGGCGCGTAGAGCACGGCCTTCTGCTCGGGACGGATCCCGAGCCGGAGCCGGGTCGCCTCCCGCAGCGCCGTGGCGTCTGCCGACACGAGGACGTCGTCGCGCGGGTAGCCGTGGCTGAAGATCGGTCCGTCGTAGTCGTACTCGCGGCGGTAGTGCTCGTCCATCGACGGCTCGGGCGTGAGGATCAGGTCCCACTCCCCCGACGTGCGCGCGAGCTCGAGGTCGATCCGCTTCTGGGTGAAGTTCTTGCCCCGCCACATCCGCAGGCCCATCGACTTGGACGGGTAGCCGTGGAAGGTCTGCAGCATCTTCTGTCCCGGCTTGCGGGCGAACCACCGCTCCGGGTCGATGTTGAGGCAGAGGTACTCGACGCTGCCGAGGACGCGGTACCACTCACGCGTGTTCAGGGTGACCGGGATGCCGCCCTCGGGGACCCACGACGCAGCATCGGCAACGCCCCAGTAGATCGTCAGCCCGGGGTGCGTACGACGCAGCTCCTCGTGGATGGCCAACTGGCTGTCTGTGGCCGACGCACCGACGTACGACTGGAGATAGACGGCGTCCCGCTCGAGCGGGAAGTCCGTGGTGGCGTACCAGTCCTGGAGCACCTGCTGGGCGTACGGCCCGCGCTCGTCGTCCGCCATCGAACGGTGCAGCTCGATGTTGCAGTCGCGGCCGAAGCGCATCAGGCGCGACGTGTAGGACGGACCGACGGTGTACTGGTGCAGCTTGTCGATGGCCGACTCACCGAGCGGGGCGATCGACGACTGGCCGCCGGTGACGACGGTGACGGGATAGATGCCCAGCGGCACCGGTGCCTCGCGCAGGCCCCAGGGATCGCCGACGAGGCGGAAGCCCACGCGCACCTCACCGGAGGGGGCCTCGGGGTCGATCGTTCCGCGGACGGTGGCCTTCTGCCCCACCAGTTCGATGCGTACGTCGGCGGGCGGAACGGCTGCGAGCCAGCGGCCGGTCACGGTGACGTCGAGGTCGTCGACCTCCACGTCGTCGACGACCAGCACGCCGGCGGCCTCGAGGAGCTCGGCGTGGCCGTGGGCGTTGCGGCTGAAGACGACCCCGCCACCTCCGACGCCCAGCCACTGCTCGTGGACGGCGGGCCACCCGATCGGGTGCTCCGTGCCGTCGGCGCCCAGGGCGGCCAGCGACCAGTGCTTCTGGCCGGTCCAGGCGGGAGGCAGGTCGAGCCGGAAGGTGGTGGACCCGTCGTCGGCCACGACGGTCACGGCGCGGGCCTGCAGTGCACCCGCGGCCGCGCGGACCGCGACGAGGGAGAGACCGGCGTCGTCCAGGGAGCCGCTGACGGTGCGGCCGGTGACCTCGACCGACCGCAACCGCGGACCGGTGTCCGGGAGGACCCGGAGGCCGGCGAGGGAGGCGCGCGGACTGAAGCCGATCAGGGCGCCTGCGGCGGGCCGGGGCGCCAGGTGGTCCTCGCCGACGAATCCGGCCGAGCCCTGCGCATCGACGCGGGCGACCGGCCCGGACCGGGTCACGCCGTCGACGGTGAGGGTGACGTCGAGTCGCCAGGTGCGCCCTGCCGACGGCAGTCCTGCCGTTCGGGAGGCGGCGACCAGATCGGGCACCGCGACGGTGGCGAGGAAGGCGCCCCAAGAACCGTCCTGGCACCGGCGGGACATCAGTTCCCACCCCTCGTTGGCCCGCAGGTCGCGGACCTGGCGCAGCGCGAGCTCGATCCGCTCACCCGAGTCCTGGTCGACCAGGGCGCACGTCACGTCGGGGAGAGCGGACATCGAGACGAAGTCGATGGCGGCGAAGACGCTCAGCTCGACGGCCTCGGCCCCGACCCAGCGCACGTCGCGCAGCACCGCCGAGAGTCGCGTCTCGTCAGGCGACATCTCGAACAGCTCGGCCGGGATGGCGAGGTCCTCGTCGTCGTGGAACGGCAGCTCGGCGAAGACCTTGCCGTCGCGGACCACGGTCGTTCGGCTGCCACCGGCGAACAACCGCGCCGCGGCGTACGACGCCAGCTGTTCGCGATGGTCGTGCTGCAACAGCCAGATCTTGATGCGCGACTCCGCCGACAGACGCGCCCAGACCGTCTCGTCGGCCGACTCCAGCAGCATGCTGACGTGGTCCCGCAGGGTCTGCCACTGCCGGTCGTCGGCACGTTCGACGTCGGCCAGGAGCGGCTGCACGGCCGCGTCCAGGAGGCCCCACAACCACCAGTCGCGGGCATCGGGCAGCTCCAGCGCGGTCACCGCCTGCCAGGTCCGCGTGTGCTCGTGGATCCACGCGTCGAGACCGGAGAGGACGTCGGGAACCGAGCCCACCCCGACGCCGTCCTTGCGGCCGGTCGGGACGTAGGTCGCCTGCTTGAGCAGGTCGAAGGTCGACGCGTGGCGCAGCAGGCCGAGGGCGACATCGGCGCCGCTGGGCTGGGCATCGGCGAACCGGAGACCGGCCGTGCGCCAGAGGTCCGCGGTGAACAGCTTGTTGCCGACCCCGAGGTCCGTGACCGCCACGGGCGACGCAGCCAGGGTGGTGCGGGAGACGTCCACGTGGTGTGCGGCGGCGTACGGCGCGTCCAGGACCCAGCCGACGGTGTCCGGCTCCTTCATCTGGCCGACCACGAGCGGCGAACCGGACGCCTCGTGCGCCGTCACCAGCCGGGCGATGGCGGTCAGCAGGAAGTCGTCGCCGCCACTGGCGACGACCACGAGCCCGCCCCGGGCCGACGCGATGCCGGCGTTGCGCGCAGCCGCGAGGCTCCGCTGGGCCTTGCCGCGGATCCGGATCCGCCAGTCGGCGACGGCATGGCCCCGGGCGAGGTCCAGCACCTTGTCATGGCGGCCATAGGGCACCACGACGATGTCGAGGTTGCGGTGGGTCTGGGACCGCAGGGTGTCCAGGCAGGGGCCGATCCGGGTGGTCTCGTCGTCGCTGAGCGGGAGGACCACGGAGACCAGTGGACCGGAGAAACCCATCCGGAAACGACGCGTCGCCCGACCGACGGGGCCGCGCATCCGTCCGGGCCCCGACTTCGCGAGCCGGATCAGGGACTGCCGGGCTCGCGCGCGGTCGTAGGCCAAGAGTGGATCCTTCAGGTACGGCGGACGGTCGACTTACGGGTTGTCGTGAATCCTAACGATCCGATCGACCCACCCGCGGGTCGGCTGCGCCCCGGCCCCGTGAGCCGTGGCGTCAGACCGCCTTGCGAGCGCTCCCGCGGGTCCGCGACTCCATCAGCTGCCACTCGGCCTGCAGGACGTCGAGTTCGGCCTCGAGCTCGGCAACGCGCACGATGGCCTGGCCGGCGCGCTCCTCGGCGTCGGTGAGCCGCTCGCCGAGGCGCTCGGCGACCCGCTGGGCCTCCGCGGCCTGGTCGTGGGCGTCGGCCAGCTCCTGGCGGGCGTCGGCCAGCTCCGAGGCCGCGTCGCCGAGGCGCTTCTCGAGCCGCGAGATGGTGGCGTCACGCTTGGCGAGCTTGCCGGTCATGTCGGCCGCGAACTCGACGTTCTCGGCCGTACGGACCTCGGTCAGGTCGGCGTAGGCGCGGGCCTGGCCGGCGCGGTCGCGCGCAGCATCGTGACGGGTGGCGATCAGTTCGGTGTGGGCGATCTTGAGAGCGGCCGCGCCGAGGACCACGGAGCCCGCAGCAGCGACGGTGACCAGCAACCACGAACCGGTCACGGCGGTACCCGCAACGGCCAGCGCCGCGAGCGTGAGGAGAGCGACGGCCACCAGGAGACGAGTGGACCGCTGACGACGACGGTTGCCGGCGGGGGAAGTCATGTCCGAACGGTAAGCCTCCGGGACCGGATGAGACGGACGACACGCTTGACACAACTGTCACAACAGTCACACGGGTTGCAACGGAGCCGACCGCTGGCAGGTGCGGTCAGCGTGGTTCGGGGTCGTCCTCGCGGACCCGGCAGGCCCGTTCGAGCAGGAGGGCCGCCACCATTGCGGCCACCGCACAACCGGTCGCGATCAGCGACCTCACCAGTCGGTCGTCAGCGAGCTCGGCCGGATCGCCGATCCAGCTGATCGCGTAACCGAGGTAGCCGCCGGCCACCAGCGCGCCCACCAGGGCGCTGGCCCTGGCCAGCACCAGCCGGTTGACCGCCTTGTGTGCCTCGAGCCGCTCGCGTCGTACCTGGACGGCCCGGTGGGTCGCCCAGGCGACGTAGCCGAGGATCGCCGCCAGCAGGAGCAGTGCCAGTGGCTGCGGTGCCGTCACGAGAGGCGGTACGACGCCCAGGCGCTCACAGAGCGGATGGACCGCCCAGCCACCGACCAGGCCCACCAGCGCCCAGCCCAGCAGGCTGATCAGCGCGGTGGGCCGCAGGTTGCCGCTGTCGGGGTCCTGGTCCACGCCCTAGGTCACTCGAACTCGAGGACCAGGTCAGCACGCTGCTTCAGGCCGCTCGTGTCCACCTTGGCGAGCAGCTCCGAGACCGGGCCCAGGCCCGGGAACTCGGCGTCGGACTCGAGGTCGCTCCACGGCTGCAGCACGAAGGCGCGCTCGTGTGCCTGCGGGTGCGGCAGGCGGAGGGCATCGGTCTCGCTGCGGCGGTCGCCGACGGCGATCAGGTCGACGTCGAGGGTCCGCGGGGCGTTCTTGACGTCGCTGCGCATCCGGTCGTAGGCGTCCTCGATGGCGAGCGCGCGGTCCAGCAGGCGGTGTGCCGACAGCGTGGTGTCGATCAGGACCACGGCGTTGAGGAAGGTCGCCGAGTCCGGCGGGCAGTCGACCGGTTCGCTCTCGTAGACCGGCGAGACGCCGGTGACCCAGACGTTGGGGGTGTCGGCGAGCGCGTCGACTGCACCTTGCAGGTTCGCGAACCGTTCACCGAGATTCGAGCCGAGGCCGATCACCACCCGACGAATGGGTCGCATCTCCCCCGTCAGGGTGTCTGCATCGATGATGTTCGGGTTGGGGGTCTCGGTCATGCTGGGCCCTCTGCCTTTCCGGTTCGGTCTCCCGCTGCAGGCGTCTCGCGACGACGGGTGACGGTGAGCTGTACGTCGGCGAACGTCGCCTGGATCGGCGCATCCGGCTTGTGCACGGTCACACGCGCCCATTCAACACGACGGTCCAACAGACACACATCGGCAATCCGCTGCACGAGGGTCTCGATCAGGTCGACCGGGTCCCTCGTCACTTCCGCTACTACCTGGTCCACGAGGCTTCCGTAGTCCACGGTGTCGCGCAAGTCGTCCGATGCGGCCGCTGGTCGGGTGTCGACGCCGAGAACGAGGTCGAACTTGAAGACCTGCCCGTCTCGCCGCTCGTGGTCGAAGACGCCGTGATGTGCGAAGCACTCGATGCCGAGGATGCTCAGTTCATCCAGAGGACCATCCGTCACGCGCGTTCCTTCCCGGTCGCTGCCCGATCAGCGTTCTGAGTGCCCCACTGTGCCGCAACGGCAAGGGCGTCGCGGTGGGCGCGCACATCGTGGACCCGCAGGCACCAGACCGGGGTCCCGGCCACGCCGGCGGCGAGCAGGGCGGACAGCGCGACCCCTGCCGCCTCGCGCTCGGCCACCGGCCGCGGCTCGCCGTCGGGGTCCTCGAGGAGCCGTCCCAGGAACGTCTTGCGGCTCGCGCCGACCAGCAGCGGGAACCCGAGACCGGCCAGCACGTCCAGTCGGCGCAGCAGCTCCCAGTTGTGGTGGCCCAGCTTCGCGAACCCCAGGCCGGGGTCGAGCACGATCCGGTCGTCGGCGATGCCCGCGGCGCGCAGGGCCGCCACCCGGTCAGCCAGCTCGGCACGCACCGCTTCGACGACG
>NZ_JBMCZA010000189.1:7585-8528 GCF_048654705.1 Nocardioides sp. CPCC 206348 | reverse complement strand
TCGAGCACGATCCGGTCGTCGGCGATGCCCGCGGCGCGGAGGGCCGCCACCCGACCAGCCAGCTCGGCACGCACCGCTTCGACGACACCACCCTCGTAGTCGGCGAGCTGCTGCATGCGGTCGCTGTGGGCACGCCAGTGCATCGCGACGTAGGTGACGCCCGTGCGGGCGACCACGTCGAGGATCGCGGGGTCGGCCAGGCCGCCGGAGACGTCGTTGACGATCCCGGCACCCGCCTCGACGGCCCGCGCCGCGACCTCGGACCGCATCGTGTCGACCGACACCACGGCCCCCTGCGCGGCGAGTGCCTCGATGACGGGTACGACGCGGTCGAGCTCGTCGGCGAGCAGGGGTCGGGTGGCACCCGGCCGGGTCGACTCGCCTCCCACGTCGAGGATGTCCGCGCCATCGGCCAGCAGCTGCAGCCCGTGCGCGATCGCACGCTGCGGGTCGTCGTACCGACCACCGTCGGAGAAGGAGTCGGGCGTGACGTTGACGACGCCCATCACCAACGGTGCCGCAGCCGCGCTCATGGGGAGGAGGCTAACGGTCGGCAGACCGCGTGCATCAGTACGGTGGAGGGGTGAATGCAACCGTCAAGGACACCGCGCAGGTCGCGGACTCGGCCCGGCTGGGCGATGGCACCACCGTCTGGGAGCTGGCCCAGATTCGCGAGGACGCGACGCTCGGCGAGAGCTGCGTGATCGGACGCGGCGCCTACGTCGGCACCGGCGTCACCATGGGCGATCGCTGCAAGCTGCAGAACTACGCACTCGTCTACGAGCCCGCAACGCTCGGCGACGGGGTCTTCATCGGTCCGGCCGCCGTACTGACCAACGACCAGTACCCCCGCTCGGTCTCCCCGGACGGCGACCTGAAGCGCGCCCACGACTGGGAAGCGGTCGGTGTCGAGATCGGCGACGGCGCCTCGATCGGGGCGCGC
>NZ_JBMCZA010000189.1:5722-7526 GCF_048654705.1 Nocardioides sp. CPCC 206348 | reverse complement strand
ATCGGCTGGGTCGGCCGGGCGGGCGTTCGCCTGACCGAGTCAGCGCCGGGCGAGTGGACCTGCCCCGAGACCAGCGACGTGTACGACGAGAAGGACGGCGTCCTCAGCCGCCGATGACGACCCGGCGGACGCCCTCGACGTTCCACGCGGCGGCGTCCGTCGCACGGCGACCGTCCACGAGGACGGTGACGCCGGGCAGGTCGGCCGGGGTGAGCGCCTTGTACTCCGGGTGGTCGGCCTGCACGATCGCGGCGGTGACCGGCTCGCCCTGGTGGGCGGGCAGGCCGAGCGCCTCGAGCTCGGCGTCGGTGTACATCGGGTCGGACACGAACGGCACCGCACCGCGGGCCTTCAGGCCCTCGACGAGCGGGAAGACGCCGGAGAACGCCGTCTCCTTCACCGCGCCGCGGTAGGCCGCACCGAGCACCAGCACCGGCAGGCCGGTGAGGTCGCCGTGCGCCGCCGCCAGCAGGTCGAGGGCGTACGACGGCATGCCGGCGTTCGCCTCGCGAGCGGCCGTCACGACCGTGGCCGCGGGGTCGTTCCACAGGTAGAGCCGCGGGTAGATCGGGATGCAGTGCCCACCGACGGCGATGCCGGGGCGGTGGATGTGGCTGTAGGGCTGCGAGTTGGACGCGTCGATCACCTTGAGCACGTCGACGTCGATCTGGTCGGCGTACCGGGCGAACTGGTTGGCCAGTCCGATGTTCACGTCGCGGTAGGTCGTCTCGGCGAGCTTCGCGAACTCCGAGGCCTCCGACGATCCGAGGTCCCACACGCCGTTGGGCTCGGGCAGGTCGGGACGGTCGTCGAAGTCGAGGACCGCGCGGTAGAAGTCCATGGCCGCGTCGGCAGAGGCCTGGTTGATGCCACCGATGAGCTTGGGGTACTTGCGGAGGTCCTCGAACACCCGGCCGGTGAGCACGCGCTCGGGGCTGAACACCAGGTGGAAGTCCTCGCCGGCCTTGAGCCCGGAGAGCTCCTCGAGCTTGGGGCCGAAGCGGTTGCGGGTGGTGCCGATGGGCAACGTCGTCTCGTAGCTGACCAGGGTGCCCGGCTTGAGGCCACGGCCCACGGCCTCGGTCGCTGCGTCCATCCACGCCCAGCTCGGCGTGCCGTCCGCCGCCACGAACAGGGGTACGACGATGACGACTGCCTGCGCTGCGGCGACCGCGGCGGTGGTGTCGGTGGTGGCCGACAGCAGTCCGGCGTCGACGGCCTCACGGAGCTTCTCGGCGAGGTGGGCCTCGCCGGGGAACGGCTCCTCCCCGCGATTCACCAGGTCGACTGCCAACTGGTCGACGTCGGCACCGACGACGCGGTGCCCCTTGCTGGCGAACTGCACTGCCAGGGGGAGCCCGATCTTGCCGAGCGCGACCACACAGATGTCCACGTTTCCTGCTCTCCTCATTTGCTTCCGAGCCGACCGAGTTCGCGGCGCAGCCGTCCGGCTGCCCGGCGGGCGAGTGTCCGTGGAACGGCCACGTCGACCAGGACCCGATCCCCGGTCGATGATGTCACCCTGACGGCGACCTTTCGCGATCGGGTGGCCACCTCGGAGACAGCGCTCACGGGCACCCGGATGGGTCGGTCGATGATCCGGTCGTCGGTCTCGATCCGGAGCCGGAGTCCGGCACGTCGCCCGCCCTGTTCGATGAACGGCATCAGGTCGACCTCCGCCCGGACGGCTCCGTCGGCGTCGATGGTCACCGGGCCGCCGGCCAGCACCCGCGGCGCCTCGGCCGGCGGGAGATCGAGGGCCGGGTGTGGTTCGCCGGCGTCGTCGAGGGGGCCCAGCGTCAGT
>NZ_JBMCZA010000189.1:4734-5712 GCF_048654705.1 Nocardioides sp. CPCC 206348 | reverse complement strand
GTCACCGGGCCGCTGGCCAGCACCCGCGGCGCCTCGGCCGGCGGGAGGTCGAGGGCCGGGTGCGGTTCGCCGGCGCCGTCCAGGGGGCCGAGCGTCACGTGCGCGTGCTTCGCCGACGTCGGGTCGAGCGTGGTCGTCAACGCGGTCACGACGATCGTGTGGCCGTCGAGGCGAACCGTTGCGTCCGTCTCGATGCTCTGGGTCCACGGCGTGATCGCGCCCTGCGGGATCGCGAACAGATCGTCGGGGAGCCCGTCACGGAAGCCGGGCAGCATCCGGAACGCTCCCCCGGCATCGACCAGCAACGTCCCGGTGGGCGGCTTCTCGTCCGAGGCCGCGCGCACCGCGGCCAGGTCGCCCGCCATCACGTGGTGCCAGCGAATCCGCCGCGGCACGATGAGGCGGCGCCGGACGCCCTCGGTGAGGTAACGCTCCGCGAGAACCGCCAGGGCGGCGACGAGGCCGGCCCCGTCCTCGTCGGAGAGCAGGGGCAGGTCGCGGGTGAGGAGCTTGTCGAACTCCCACGAGAAGTGCCGCACGAGCAGCGCATCGCGGTCGTCACCCGGCGGCTCGATCTCGCAGAGGTGCTCGACGACGGCCGTCAGGTCGGCCAGCCGGGTCGGCCAGTCGATCTTGTAGCTGATGTTGCTGTCATCGCTGCGCTTGACGGCGAAGTACGCCGTCGGCCGGCCCAGCACGCCGATCCGCCGCGCAGCGCGCATCGCCGCGAGGGTGAAGGGCTGGTCGCTGCCGACGCGCAGGTCCAGGGGATAGCGCAGCCCGTGCTCGACGACGAGGTCGCGCCGATACAGCTTCGTGTTCGACAGTGAGTACGGGAGCAACGTGCCGGGGTAGGCGAGGTCCGGGTGCTCGCTCCGGAACAGCCGCTGGTCGACGTTGCGGCCGTTGACTCCCTCGGAGACCGGCACCACGACATCTGCCTGCCACTCATCGGCACGCTGGACCAGGCGCTCCAGC
>NZ_JBMCZA010000189.1:4268-4724 GCF_048654705.1 Nocardioides sp. CPCC 206348 | reverse complement strand
AGGTCCGGGTGCTCGCTCCGGAACAGCCGCTGGTCGACATTGCGGCCGTTGACGCCCTCGGAGACCGGCACGACGACATCTGCCTGCCACTCATCGGCACGCTGCACCAGGCGCTCCAGTGCATCGAGCGCGAGGTAGTCGTCGGAGCCGAGGAAGAACAGGTACCGGCCCGTCGCGTGCTCGAGACCGACATTGCACGGTCCGGCCGGGCCGCCCGAGTTGTCCTGGTGGAACACCCGGACGACCTCGGGGTACGACGCCGCGTACTTCTCGAGCAATTCTCCGCTGCCGTCCGTCGACCCGTCGTCGACTGCCACGACCTCGAGCCGCTCGTGGCCGATGGTCTGGCCGATCAGGGAGTCCAGGCAGGCGCTCAGGTAGTCGACGGTGTTGTAGACCGGGATGATGACGGTGACATCGACGACGGGCGTGTGCATCTGCCTGTGTCCGGCCTAG
>NZ_JBMCZA010000189.1:2798-4258 GCF_048654705.1 Nocardioides sp. CPCC 206348 | reverse complement strand
CCGCCCGAGTTGTCCTGGTGGAACACCCGGACGACCTCCGGGTACGACGCCGCGTACTTCTCGAGCAGTTCTCCGCTGCCGTCCGTCGATCCGTCGTCGACCGCCACGACCTCGAGCCGCTGGTGGCCGATGGTCTGGCCGACCAGGGAGTCCAGGCAGACGCTCAGGTAGTCGACGGTGTTGTAGACCGGGATGATGACGGTGACGTCGACAACGGGCGTGCGCATCTGCCTGTGTCCGGCCTACAGCCGGACGACTCCGCCGTCCGTCGACGACGCGAGGATGCCGGCGGCGACCTCGACGGTCCGCATGCCCTGGGCGAGCGTCACGATGTCGGAGTCCTTGCCGAGCACGGCGTCACGGAACTGCTCGTGCTCGCGCAGCAGCGGCTCCCGCTTCGGGATCGCGAACCGTGTCACGTCACCCTCGACGACGCCCCGGAAGGCGCTGACGGCTTCCCACTCGGTCGGGACGGCACCGTTGGCGTAGAACGTCAGGTCGGCGGTCAGGGTGTCGGCGACGAACGCGCCGCGCTCACCGGTGACCACCGTGGACCGCTCCTTGAGCGGGCTCAGCCAGTTGACGAGGTGGTTGACCACGGCGCCACCGTCGAGCTCGCCGACGACCACGATCAGGTCCTCGTGCTCGCGACCGCTGCGGCGGGCAGCCCGCGCGGACACCGAGACGTAGTTCTGTCCGGTGACCCACGCGGTGAGGTCGATGTCATGGGTCGCGAGGTCCTTGACCACACCGACATCGGCGATCCGGCCGGGGAACGGGCCCTGTCGGCGGGTGACGACCTGGTAGATCTCGCCGAGGTCCCCGGCTGCGAGGCGGGTACGCAGGCTCTGCAGGGCGGGGTTGTAGCGCTCGATGTGGCCGACACCGCCGACCAGGCCCTTCTCCGCGAAGGCGTCGACGAGGCGCTTGGCCCCGTCGACCGACGGCGCGAGCGGCTTCTCGATCAGGGCGTGGATGCCGGCCGCCGCGAGCTTGAGCCCGATCTCCTCGTGGGTGCCGGTCGGAGCCGCCACCACGACGTAGTCGGGCTTCAGCGCGATCAGGGCGTCGACGTCGGGGACGATCGGCGCTCCGTGCGAGACGCGCTGGTCGGTGACGACCGCGTCGGCGGCACCGACGAACTCGACGTCGTCGAGGATCGACAGGATGCGTGCGTGGTTGCGCCCCATGGCGCCCAGGCCCACCAGACCGGCCTTCAGCGTCATGCGTTGACCGCCACGACGATGCGGTCGAGCTCTTCGGCGGTGAGGGTCGGGAACACCGGCAGCGACAGCGCTTCCAGCGCGGCCTTCTCGGTCTCCGGGAGCTCCCAGCGCGGGTCGGGCACGCCGGCCTCGGTGAGGAACGGCTTCAGGCGGTGCACCGGCGTCGGGTAGTACGTCGCACTGCCGATGCCCTGCTCGGTGAGCCGGGCCTGGAGGGCGTCGCGCTCGGTCGAC
>NZ_JBMCZA010000189.1:2089-2788 GCF_048654705.1 Nocardioides sp. CPCC 206348 | reverse complement strand
GGCTTCAGGCGGTGCACCGGCGTCGGGTAGTACGTCGCGCTGCCGATGCCCTGCTCGGTGAGCCGTGCCTGCAGCGCGTCGCGCTCGGCCGAACGGACGGTGTACTGGTGGTACGAGTGGAGGTAGCCCTCGGGCACGACGGGCGTGGCCGCCGTGGTGATCCCGGCGGTCAGGGTCGCGGCGTTGGCCCGACGCTGGTCCGTCCAGCCCGCGAGGCGGCGGAGCTGGTTGCGGCCCACGGCTGCGGCGACGTCGGTCATCCGGGTGTTGGTGCCGACGACCTCGTTGGCGTAGCGCTGCTCCATGCCCTGGTTGCGCAGCAGGCGCAGCTGGCGGGCGAGCTCGGCGTCGGCCGTGGTGATCATGCCGCCCTCGAGGGAGTGCATGTTCTTGGTCGGGTAGAAGCTGAAGCAGCCGGCGACGCCGAGCGAGCCGACCGGGCGACCGTCGATCGCCGCGAGGTGGGCCTGCGCGGCGTCCTCGACGACGGCCAGGTTGTGGCGCTCCGCGATCGCGTTGAGGGCCGTCATGTCAGCAGGCAGGCCGTAGAGGTGGACCGGCATGATCGCGACGGTCCTCGGGCCCACGAGCGCCTCGACGGCGGCCGGGTCGATGTTGAACGTGTCGGGCTGGATGTCCGCGAAGACCGGGGTCGCACCGACGAGCCGGATCGCGTTGGCCGTCGCGGCGAACGTGAAC
>NZ_JBMCZA010000189.1:1564-2079 GCF_048654705.1 Nocardioides sp. CPCC 206348 | reverse complement strand
CCGTAGAGGTGGACCGGCATGATCGCGACGGTCCTCGGCCCCACGAGCGCCTCGACGGCCGCCGGGTCGATGTTGAAGGTGTCGGCCTGGATGTCAGCGAAGACCGGCGTCGCACCGACGAGGCGGATCGCGTTGGCCGTGGCGGCGAACGTGAAGGACGGGCAGATCACCTCGTCGCCCGGGCCGAAGCCGAGGGCGAGCAGCGTGAGGTGCAGTGCCGACGTACCGCTGTTGACGGCGACGCAGTGGCGCCCGTCGACGACGGCAGAGAACTCCTCCTCGAACGCCTTCACCTGCGGGCCCTGGACCACCATGCCGGAGCGCATGACGTCGACAACGGCCTGGATGTCGGACTCGTCGATCACCGGCCGGGCGGCCGGGATGTTCTGAATCGCGGAGTCGGTCATTCTTGTCCTCTCGTCGTACTGCTTGCAGGCTCGCGCCAACGCACCCGACCTAATCATGCCGGGCGCGTGTCAGGGAAACGACGCGGCGCTGTTCACTTCCCGAACAGG
>NZ_JBMCZA010000189.1:1107-1554 GCF_048654705.1 Nocardioides sp. CPCC 206348 | reverse complement strand
GGCCAGTCCCGCACCACCGGTACGGCGCCGCTGGCGGCACCCTCCACGACGACGAGGTGCGCGCTCTCGCGCACCGATGAGCTGAGGATGACGCCGACCTCGCGGAGCGCCCCGGGCACGTCGTTGGTGTAGCCGCGACGCTCGACGACGCCGCGTGGCTCCAGCTCGTTCAGGTCGGCGAAGTACCCGGCGTCGTACGCACGGCCGATGGCGGAGCCGGTGTTCGCCAGGTCGTCCCCGAACAGGAGCAGCCGGTAGCGCTCGTCGTGCGCGTGCAACCGGCGTACGACGTCGATGGCCCACCGCACGTCCTTGGCGACCGCGGAAATGCCGATCAGCGCGAGCGTGAAGCGGGCGTCCTCGTCCTTGGCCCGGTCGTAGCCGCCCAGGTCGATCACGTTCGGGACCACGGCGACCGCCGGATGGGCGGCCAGGGCGGGCACGGCG
>NZ_JBMCZA010000189.1:140-1097 GCF_048654705.1 Nocardioides sp. CPCC 206348 | reverse complement strand
CCACTGTTCGGCGGTCCCCGTGGTCGCCAGGACGCGGGCGACGGCCTCCTCGACGGAGCCCACCACCCACGGTGTGGGGTAGAAGGTGCGTGCCCCGTGCTCGCTGTGGGCGAAGAACGGCCAGTCCCGCACCACCGGTACGGCGCCGCTGGCGGCGCCCTCCACGACGACGAGGTGCGCGCTCTCGCGCACCGAGGAACTGAGGATGACGCCGACCTCGCGGAGTGCCTCGGGCACGTCGTTCGTGTAGCCGCGACGCTCGACGACGCCGCGTGGCTCGAGCTCGCTCAGGTCGGCGAGGTACCCGGCGTCGTACGCGCGGCCGATGGCGGAGCCGGTGTTCTCCAGGTCGCCACCGAACAGGAGCAGGCGGTAGCGCTCGTCGTGCGCGTGCAACCGGCGGACGACCTCGATGGCCCACCGCACGTCCTTGGCCACCGCGGCGATGCCGATCAGCGCCAGCGTGAACCGGGCGTCATCCGCCTTGGGCTGGTCGAAGCCGGTCAGGTCCACCACGTTCGGCACCACCGCAACCGCCGGATGCGCGGCCAGCGCTGGCACGGCAGCCTGGCTCAGCTCGCGCAGGTGCTCGCTGACGAAGACGACCTCGTCGACGCGGGAGAAGTCGACCAGATGGGGCCACAGGGTCCAGGCCTCGAAGCTGTGCAGCCGCAGCACCACCCGCGCGGTGCCCGGGTCGGCCAGCGTGGCGAAGGCCGCCGTCGGCGTACACCACTCGATGAGGACGACGTCGGCCCAGTCGTAGTGCTCGCGGAGCCGCTCCTCGGCCATCTCCTGGGCCCGGCCGTCGCGGTTGATGAGGGACTGGAGGATCGGGTTCATGCCACCCTGGATCCCGAGCTCGGCCGGGCCGAGGATCCTGACCTCGGCACCCCGGTCGCGTTCGAGGCGAGCGGTGATCGCTCCGACGAAGTTGGTGTTCCCGCTCGACACGAC
>NZ_JBMCZA010000189.1:0-130 GCF_048654705.1 Nocardioides sp. CPCC 206348 | reverse complement strand
GCCGGGCCGAGGATCCTGACCTCGGCACCCCGGTCGCGCTCGAGGCGCGCGGTGATCGCCCCGACGAAGTTGGTGTTCCCGCTCGACACGATCACCACCCGGGGTGGGCGGCCCGCATCGACCGGCTCCG
>NZ_JBMCZA010000188.1:14612-15579 GCF_048654705.1 Nocardioides sp. CPCC 206348 | reverse complement strand
GTCGGGACGTTGACCGCGCCCGGGATGTGGCCCGCGACGGGGTCGATCGGCTCGACCTCGCCGCGGTACCGCTCGGGTGCGCGGGCGTCGATCAGGACGGCTGTGTCGCGGACGTTCTCGGCGGTCACGGAGGGCGTGCTGCCCGGCCGGGCGGTGAAGTCACCGGCCTCTGCGCCGGTCTCGCCGCCGGTCGGGCTGCCGGTCTCGACCGGGAGGCCGGCCGCGGTCCAGGCCGCCCAGCCACCGTCCAGCACCCGTACGTCGGTGTGGCCGTGGTGGCGCAGCAGCCACCAGCAGCGCGCCGCGGCGTGGGCCGACCAGTCGTCGTACACGACAACGGGGCGGGTGTTGCTCACCCCGGCCCGGCGCATGGCCGCCTCGAAGACTGCCGTCTCCGGCAGCGGGTGGCGTCCGCGCACTCCCGGCGGGGACGCGAGGTCGGTGTCGAGGTCGACGTACGACGCCCCGGGGACGTGGCCCGCGACGAACTCCGCCAGCCCCGGCGGCCCGCCCATCCGGTAGCGCACGTCGAGGACCGTCACCGGCCCGCCGTGCCTGACCAGCTCGGCGAGGGCGGCAACATCGATCAGGGGGTCGGCCATGTCCGCAATCTACGAGGCCCGCGGCGACCTGTGGAGGACGGACCCGCGCAGCGGTGCGATCGTGCACGCTGATCCCCATGTCGACCGGCACAGGACTCCAGGAGCCGCTGCCGCTCCTGCTGCAGCGGGTGTTGCGGGGAGCGGTGATCAGCCACGCGCGCACCGAGCGGCGCCGCGTCCACCCGCCCGTGCTGCACGTCGGGGTGCCCGGCGGCGAGGTCCGCTCGTTCGAGATCGGGTCCGACGACGACCTCGACCTGGCGCTGCGCGTCGAGGTGCTGGAGGCAATGGCGCGCGCCAGCCTGGAGCGCGAGGTCGTACCGCTGACCTGGCTGACGCGGACCGAGTCCGGGCCGGACACCGAG
>NZ_JBMCZA010000188.1:10850-14530 GCF_048654705.1 Nocardioides sp. CPCC 206348 | reverse complement strand
CGGGCGGCCGAGCCGGCGGGCTAGCTTCACCAGGTGTGCACCGGCTGGTTGTCGTGCATCCGCGCGCGGTAGTCGCCGAGCACCGCCCGCAGCGCATCGGGACGGTCGTCGCTCTCGCGCTGCTGGACCTGGCGCACGAACCAGTCCGCGCCGTTGGTCGTCGCCAGGCAGCGCTGCTCGATGATGTCGAGGTACTTGTGCGCCTCCTCGGAGCCGACTCCCCAGGCGGCGAGCCCGTCGTGCGCCAGTGGCAGCAGGCGCCGCACGACGAGCTCGGTCGCGCGCACCCGGCCCAGGCCCGGCCAGTAGACCTCGGCGTCGATGCCGTGCCGGGCCGCGGTGTGGAAGTTCTCCTCGGCTGCGCTGAAGGACATCTGCGACCACAACGGGCGCTCGTTCTCCGCGAGCGCCCGGACCAGCCCGAAGTAGAACGCGGCGTTGGCCACGGTGTCGACGACCGTCGGTCCGGCGGCGAGGATCCGGTTCTCGACGCGCAGGTGCGGGAGCCCGCCGCTGATGTCGTAGACGGGCCGGTTCCAGCGGTAGATCGTGCCGTTGTGCAGCCGCAGCTCCGACAGGTTGGGCGTGCCGCCGGCCTCCAGCACCGTCAGGGGGTCCTCCTCGTCGATGACGGGCAGCAGCGCCGGGAAGTAGCGGACGTTCTCCTCGAAGAGGTCAAAGACCGAGGTGATCCATCGCTCCCCGAACCAGACGCGGGGCCGCACGCCCTGCACCTTGAGCTCCTCGCTGCGGGTGTCGGTGGCCTGCTCGAACAGCGGGATCCGGGTCTCGGACCACAGGTGCTTGCCGAGGAGGTACGGCGCATTGGCCCCCACGGCGAGCTGGATGCCGGCGATCGCCTGTGAGGCGTTCCAGTACGACGCGAACCGTTCGGGGCTGACCTGCACGTGGAGCTGGGTGCTGGTGCACGCGGCCTCCGGGACGATCGTGTCCACGGTGGTGGCCAGTCGCTCGACGCCCTGGATGTCGATGCTGATGTCCTCGCCGCGGGCGCGCAGCACCTGCTCGCTGAGCAGCTGGTAGCGGGGGTTGGCGCTGATGGCCTCGGCCTGCAGGTGCTCGGCGCGCAGCGTCGGCAGGATGCCGATCATCACCAGGTGCGCGCCCAGCGGTGCGGCCTTGTCCTCGGCCGCGTTGAGGCTCGCGCGCAGCTGGGACTCGTAGGACTCCAGTCCCCCACCGGCCAGCGGGCCGGGCGGCATGTTGAGCTCGATGTTGAACTGGCCGAGCTCGGTCTGGAAGTCGGGATCCGCGATGGCGTCGAGGACCTCGGCGTTGCGCAACGCCGGGTCACCCGCGTCATCGATCAGGTTGAGCTCGACCTCCAGGCCGGTCCACGGATCGTCGGTGTCGAACGCCGACTCGCGCAGCATCCGCTCGAACACGTCGAGACAGCGCCGGACCTTCTCCCGGTAGCGGGTCCGGTCAGCTGGTGTGAACTCCTGTGCAACGACGGCGTCACCCATGCACCGACCCTAGACCCAGCGCCCAGTCGAATCCTCCCTCCCAGAACTCGGGCGGCACGGCCTGTTGCAGCAGCGAGCCGAGGTATGCCGCCATCGCGTAGACGGGCTCGACCTCCTGGCACCTGTCCAGCGCCACCCATGCCTTCGCGCCGTCACCGGCCTGCCAAGCGGCCCACGCCAGCAGCGCGGCAGGGGCCGGGACGAGCGGCCCCGGGGCGCGGCGCACCAGGTCGGACCAGAACCTCACGTGGGCCTCCGCGTTGCGCCGCGTGATCAGCGACCACGCGGCGTCGCGGACCCGGGACGCCTGCATCACCCACAGCAGCCGCGCCGCCTCGTCGTCGGACGGCCCGGCCCCGGCGGCCACGAGCTCGGCGACGCGTCGCTCGACCCACCTGCCCTCGCGCCGGATGGATCGCCCGTCGTTCGGCATGTCCTCGTCGGCGAAGCCGCCGGACACCAGGGCCTGCTGGACCCGCGCCGTCGCCTGCGGGTCGGGCTCCAGGGACGCGACGAGATCGCCCCTGCTGCGGTGGCTGAGGCGCCCGCTGACGAGGGCCTCGACGACGAACGGGTGGGCCGAGACGTCGTACGGCGTCCCGGGCGAGTGCCGTCCGGGGCCGTCGAGGTCGGCGTACCGCTCACCGTCGGCGAAGAGCGCAGACGCAACCACGATCCCCGACCGTCGACACCCGCGCCGCAGGACGCGGTGTGCCGCACGAGCGGCCGCGCGATCGGCGGCGAAGTAGAGCAGCACCACGTGCTGTGCGTGTTGGCGACGCGCGGGGCCCAGCAGCATCTCGTCGAGCGCGCGCTGGACGTCGAGGGTCTGGACCTCGA
Source organism: Nocardioides sp. CPCC 206348 (assembly GCF_048654705.1). NCBI lineage: Bacteria > Bacillati > Actinomycetota > Actinomycetes > Propionibacteriales > Nocardioidaceae > Nocardioides > Nocardioides sp. CPCC 206348. The sequence goes on along the minus strand of NZ_JBMCZA010000188.1, from coordinate 12,203 downwards.
GGGGAGGCAGGTCGATGCGCGCGTGGAAGGGCCGGTCGGCGCCGAAGGTCATCATCACGACGGACTCCTCGGGCCAGAAGCCCAGGACGACGGGGGCGATGGCCAACAGGTCCTCGGGGCTGCGGATGGTCAGGGAGGCAGGTGTCGTTGTCATGCCGGAACCGTCCCGGTGGGCCCCGACCGCGGGCCCGTGGCCGCCAGCACGCTGTGCACCCACGGTTTCCGGAAACGCCCCTGTGGACAGTTCGAGGACAGGTTCGTCCCCGGTGACGACTAACGTGACGCGCGTGCGTGCCCAGGCCTCGGTCCTCCATCTGGACCTCGATGCCTTCTTCGCGGCCGTCGAGCAGCGCGACAAGCCGTCCCTGCGCGGGAAACCGGTGATCGTCGGCGGGGTCGGCGGGCGGGGCGTGGTGTCGACCGCCTCCTACGAGGCCCGGGCGTACGGCGTCCGGTCGGCCATGTCGACCCGAGAGGCTCGCGCACGCTGTCCCCAGGCCGCCTTCCTCTCCGGTCGCTTCGACGCCTACCGCGCGGCCAGCACCGCGGTGATGACCGTGCTGCGCTCGTGCTCGCCCCTGGTCGAGCCGTTGTCCCTCGACGAGGCCTTCGTCGACCTCGAACGAGCCCACCTGCCCGATCTCGAGGTGCCGACCGTGACGGCGTTCGCCGAGGACCTGCGCCAGCGCGTCCACGAGGTCACCGGCGGGCTCACCGCCTCGGTCGGCGTCGCCTCGTCGAAGTTCCTCGCCAAGGTCGCCAGCGAGCTGCGCAAGCCCGACGGCCTGACCGTGATCACCCCGGGCACCGAGATCGCACTGCTCCATCCGATGCGGGTCTCGGTCATCCCCGGCGTCGGGCCGGCCACCGTCGAGCGGCTGCGGCGCATCGGCGTGCACACCGTTGCCGAGCTCGCGGCGATCAGCCTGGAGGAGCTGGTCAGCATCGTCGGCAAGGCCCAGGGCGCCTCGCTGCACCAACTGGCCCGCGCGCAGGACGACCGCGCCGTCGTACCCGACCGGGAGACGAAGTCGGTCAGCGTCGAGAGCACCTACGAGCACGACCTGACCGACCGGCGGCTGATGGAGTCCATCGTCGTCCGGCAGGCCGGGGAGGTCGCGCGCCGGATGCGGGCAAGTGGCCTGTCGGGGCGGACCGTGTCGCTCAAGGTGCGGCTCTACGACTTCACGACCCTCAGCCGGTCCTCGACCCTCCCGGCGCCGACGGAGGAGACCGCCACCATCGCCCGGCTCGCGCGCTCCCTGCTGGCCGACCTCGACACGTCCGGCGGCGTCCGGTTGCTCGGCGTGGGCGTCTCCGGGCTCGCCGACTGGGTCCAGGAGGACCTGTTCG
>NZ_JBMCZA010000188.1:5104-10794 GCF_048654705.1 Nocardioides sp. CPCC 206348 | reverse complement strand
CCGCCCGACGTGCACTGGGCGCCCGGCATGGACGTCGTGCACACCAGTGACGGGCGCGGCTGGGTCTGGGGTTCGGGGAAGGGCGTCGTGACGGTGCGCTTCGAGACCGCCGACACGCCCCCGGGCCCGGTCCGCTCGTTCCGGGTCGACGACCCCGAGCTCTCCCGATGGCGCCCACCCGCTCCGGAGCCACCAGAGGGCCAGTAGCGTTCCTGCATGTCCGTCGAGCAGTCCGAGCAGTCCCAGCAGCCCACTCCGCCGCGTGCCGACCAGCGTCCGGTCACCACCACGCTGCACGGGCACCCGCGCACCGATGAGTACGAATGGCTGCGGGCCAAGGACGACCCGGCCGTGATCGCCCACCTCGAGGCCGAGAACGCCTACACGCAGGCCCGGACCGCCCACCTCGCCGACCTGCGCGGACGGATCTTCGAGGAGATCAAGGCCCGCACCCTGGAGACGGACCTGTCCGTGCCCACGCGGGTGCGTGGCCACTGGTACTACGGCCGTTCCTTCGAGGGCCGGCAGTACGGCGCCAGCTGCCGCGTGCCCGTGACCGACCCGGACGACTGGACTCCGCCGCAGCCTGCGGCCGACGCGGACCCGGACCAGCCGGCCCTGCCCGGCGAAGAGGTGCTGCTCGACCTCGATGCGCTCGCCGAGGGCCACGAGTTCTTCTCGCTCGGCGGCTCCTCGGTCAGCCCCGACGACAACCTGCTGGCCTACGCCACCGACGTGGTCGGCGACGAGCGCTACACCGTGCGGGTGCTGGACCTGACCACCCGGGACCTGCTCGACGACGTCCTCACCGACGTGCTCGGCGGCGTGACCTGGGGCGGCTCGGCCGACCACTTCTACTACACGACCGTCGACGACGCCTGGCGTCCCGACAAGGTCTGGCGCCACCGCCTCGGCACCGCCCAGGCCGACGACGAGCTCGTCTTCCACGAGCCGGACGGCCGCTACTTCGTGGGCGTGGGCCGCACCCGCAGCCGCCGCTTCGTGATGATCGCCGCCAGCTCCAAGACCACCTCGGAGTTCCACGTCCTCGACGCGGCGGACCCGGCGGCGCAGCCGGTCTGCTTCGCGCCCCGCACCGACGGTGTCGAGTACTCGCTCGAGCACGCGGTCATCGGCGGCCAGGACCACTTCCTGGTGCTGCACAACGCGAGCGGACCCGAGTTCGAGCTCGCGGTCGCGCCCGCCGTACCCACGGCCCTGGCGGACTGGCGGCCCCTTCTCGCCCACGACCCCGCGGTCCGGCTCGAGGACGTCGACGCGTTCGCCGACCACCTCGTCGTCCAGCAGCGCAGCGAGGGCAGCACCCAGGTGCGCGTGCTCGACCTCGGCCCGGACGCGTCCGCGCCGATCACCGCGGACCGGTTCGTCGAGTTCCCGGGCGAGCTGGCGACCGTCGGCGCGGGCAACAACCCGGCCTTCGAGCAGCCGACCATCCGGGTCGGGATGACCAGCCTCAGCCGCCCGTCCGCCGTCTACGACCACGACCTGCGCACCGGCGAGCTGGTGCTGCGCAAGCAGGCGCCCGTCCTCGGCGGCTACGACCCCGACGACTACGAGGAGCACCGGCTCTGGGCGACCTCGGTCGACGGCGTCCAGGTGCCGATCTCGCTGGTGGTCCGTCGCGGCGTGCGCGGCCCCGACGGCACCGCTCCCGTCCCGGTCCTCCTCTACGGCTACGGCGCCTACGAAGCCTCCATCGACCCGTACTTCGCCGTCGGGCGGCTCTCCCTGCTGGACCGGGGTGCCGCCTTCGCGATCGCCCACATCCGCGGCGGTGGCGAGATGGGCCGCCACTGGTACGACGACGGGAAGCTCGAGCACAAGCAGCACACCTTCGACGACTTCATCGCCTGCGCCCGCCACCTCGTGGAGAGCGGCTGGACGACACCCGAGCGGATCGTCGCCGAGGGCGCGAGCGCCGGCGGCCTGCTCATCGGCGCCGTGGCGAACCAGGCGCCCGAGGCGTTCGGCGGCTTCGTCGCCGGGGTGCCGTTCGTCGACACCCTGACCACGATGCTCGACGCCGCACTCCCCCTGACCGTCCCGGAGTACGACGAATGGGGCAACCCGTCCGACGACCCGGTCGCCTACGCGCGGATCGCCGGGTACGCGCCGTACGAGAACGTCGCCGACCTCCCGTACCCGCCGATCCTCGCCGAGACCTCCCTCAACGACACCCGGGTGCTCTACGTGGAGCCGGCCAAGTGGGTGGCGCGACTGCGCGAACGGGCGCCGCAGGCCGACGTCCTGCTGCGCACCGAGATGGCGGCCGGCCACGGCGGCGTCTCCGGGCGCTACCGCGCCTGGGAGGACCGGGCGTTCAGCCTCGCCTGGATCCTGGACCGGCTCGGCCTGGCCGGTCAGGAGCCACTTTCCTGAGGTATTCAGTCGCGAGACTGAGAAGTACCTGAGATTCCAGATCCTTCGCAACTTCTGACGGGTCCCGCACGTCATTCCGGGTAACAACACCGTCCGGGACTCCTCATGGGGAATCACGGACACACGGGACGTGTTGGGACAAACGTGCGGACCTCACCCGGTCTGCTCAGCGAAGGAGAACCGCGATGGCCACCGCAACCGCGAGGCGCAACACCGGGCGTGAGATCGAGGGTCGGGACAGCGTTGGGCTGTACCTGGACGAGATCGCCCGCACTCCCCTGCTCGACGCCGCCCGTGAGGTCGAGCTCGCCAAGGCGATCGAGGCCGGCCTCTACGCCGAGAGCCTCCTTGCCCAGGGCCGGGTCGGCCGCCGCAAGGGCGGCGCCCCGAAGCTGGCCAACCAGGCCGAGCTGGAATGGATCGCCGAGGAGGGCCAGAAGGCCGTCACGGAGTTCATCAACGCCAACCTCCGCCTGGTCGTCTCCATCGCGCGCAAGTACGGCCGCGCGCAGATGCCGATGCTCGACCTGATCCAGGAGGGCAACACCGGCCTGATCCGCGCGGTCGAGAAGTTCGACTACGCCAAGGGCTACAAGTTCTCCACCTACGCGACGTGGTGGGTGCGCCAGGCCATCACGCGCGGCATCGCCCAGCAGGCCCGCGTGGTCCGGCTGCCCGTCCACGTGGTCGAGGAGCTCAACCAGGTCGGTGGCGCCCGCCGGACGCTCGAGCGCCAGCTCGGCCGCGATCCCGACCCCACCGAGATCGCTGCCGAGCTCGGCCTGCCCGTCGACCGGGTCCTCGACCTGATGGCGTGGGGCCGCGAGCACGTCAGCCTCGACACCCCGATCGACGAGGACGGCGACACGTCGCTCGGCGACCTGATGGCCCAGGAGACCACCCCCGGCCCGGACCTGACGGTGCTCGACACCGAGGCCCGCGACCGGCTCAACACGCTCGTCGACCAGCTCGACGAGCGCGCGGCCGACATCATCCGCTCGCGCTACGGCCTGGTCGACGGCCGCCAGCACAAGCTGGCCGACATCGGCGTGAAGCACGGCATCTCCGCCGAGCGGGTGCGCCAGCTCGAGCGGGAGGCGCTGCAGAAGCTGCGTCGCCTCGGCGACCCGGACCTGGCTGCCTAGCCCTGAAGCTCCGCGAAGACCTCCGTGATCCGCGTACGGAGGTCTTCGTGCGTCCCGGTGTTGTCGATCAGGTAGGTCGCGACCGCGCGGCGCTGCTCCCGGGTGGCCTGGGCGGCGATCCGCGCACGGGCCTCCTCCTCGGTCCAGCCGCGGTCGCGCACCATCCGCTCGATCTGGACCTCGGCGGGTGCGTCGACGACGATCACCGCGTCGAACTCCGCCGCGCGACCTGACTCGACGAGCAGCGGGATGTCGTGGACCACGATGCCGTCCGCGGGCGCGGAGGCCTCGAGCTCGGCGTACCGCTGGAAGACCAGCGGATGCACGATCGCCTCGAGGCGGCGCCGCTGCTCCTCGTCGCCGAAGACCAGGGCGCCCATCTTCGGGCGGTCCAGGTCGCCGTCCTCGGTGAGCAGCTCGGGGCCGAACGCCTCGACGACGGCGGCCAGCCCGGGGGTCCCCCGGGCCACCATTTCGCGCGCGAGCTGGTCGGCGTCGATGACGACCGCGCCGAGCTCACGCAGGATCGCCGAGACGGTGCTCTTGCCGGAGGCGATACCCCCTGTCAATCCAACCCTCACTGGCCGACCCTCAACGACGGCCGCCGCCGAGCAGGCCACCGAGCACGTCGCCGAGGATGTCGCCGATGCCGCCGCCCGAGGCCTTCTTGTTGGCGCCCGAGCCGGACAGGGCGCCCTTGAGGATCTCCTGCAGGATCGTGGCGCCGATGCCGCCCGCGGCGGCGCCGCGCTTGCCGGCCACCTTGCCGGCGAGGTACGACAGCACGAGCGGGGCGAGGATCGAGAGCAGCTTCTTCGTCAGGTCCGAGTCGAGCCCGGCGGCCGTGGAGGCACCGGCGAGCTGGTTGACGACAGCGTCGGCGTTGTCGCCGAACACGTGGCCGACGATCTTCTCGCCGTCGGCCGCGTCGACCTGGTCGAGGTCGACCGAGTCCGACAGCGGCGAGTGCTGGCCGAGCGCTTCGCCGAGCGACGCCGCAGCGCCTTCGTCCTCGACGTTGGCGGCGAGCCCGCCGAAGAGGGCGGGGAGCGCCTGGGCCGAGGCGGCACGAGCCTGGTCCGGCGAGATGCCGAGCTGTGCGGCGATCTGCTCGAACGGGAGCCTGCTCAGCAGGTCATCTACATCGGACACGGCATGCCTTTCGCGACGGCTTCACTGACGGTGGCACGACCCTAGCCTGATCGATCACGGGCAGTCCCCTGCGAGGATGCTGCCCGATGAACGCGTCTCCTGTTCCCCTGGTCCCCGGTGACCGCGTGGCCCTGCTCCTCCCCGGTTCGCTGGAGTACGTCGACGCGGTGCTCCGGTTGCTGACCGCCGGTGTCTTCCCGATCCCCCTGGACCCGCGGCTCACCGACAGCGAGCAGGAGCGGATCCTCGAGGGGCTCACACCGACCCGGATCGTTCGGTCGGCTGCGGACCTGGCCGACCTGGTCGACGTACTGCCGGAGGCCGGGTTGCCGCTGGGCCGGCCGATGCACTGCACGAGCGGGACGACGGGGGTCCCGAAGGGCGTGTTCTCGGGGGTCCTGGCGGCGGAGGATGCGCGGGCGCTGCTGGCCGACGAACGCGACCTGTGGGGGTTCGCGCCCGACGACGTGAACCTCGTGCTCAGTCCGCTGTACCACTCAGCACCGTTGCGGTTCGCGATGGGAACGCTGCTGGCCGGTGGCCGCATCGTCATCCCCGGACCGTTCGACCCGGCCGAGGTGACGGCAACGATCGAGCGGGAACGCCCGACCACGATGTTCTGCGTGCCGACCCACCTGCAGCGCCTCATCGAGCACTGGGACACCCACGGCATCCCCGACCTGTCGTCCTTCCGCCTCGTCGCGCACGCCGGCGCCCCGTGCCCCACGGACCTCAAGCGCCGCCTCATCGCGGCCTTTCCCGAGGGCTCGACGTGGGAGTTCTACGGATCGACCGAGGGCCAGTTCACGGCCTGCCGCAGCGAGGAGTGGCTCGAGCGTCCGGGGACGGTCGGGCGGGCGCGGCCCGGGCGGTCGCTGAGCCTCGACGACGACGGCACGATCTGGTGCACGGTGCCGGACTTCGCGCGCTTCACCTACTTCGGCGCACCGGAGAAGACGGCGGCGGCGTGGCGCACCACCCCAGAGGGACCGG
>NZ_JBMCZA010000188.1:4737-5094 GCF_048654705.1 Nocardioides sp. CPCC 206348 | reverse complement strand
GGGAGTTCTACGGATCGACCGAGGGCCAGTTCACCGCCTGCCGCAGCGAGGAGTGGCTCGAGCGCCCGGGGACGGTCGGGCGGGCGCGACCCGGACGGTCGCTGAGCCTCGACGCCGACGGCACCATCTGGTGCACGGTGCCGGACTTCGCCCGCTTCACCTACTTCGGCGCACCGGAGAAGACGGCGGCCGCGTGGCGCACCACCCCGGAGGGACCGGCCTTCACGGTGGGCGACCTCGGACGCCTCGACGAGGACGGGTACCTCTTCCTCGACGGCCGGCGCGAGGACCTGGTCATCAGCGGCGGCGTGAACGTCTATCCCACCGAGGTCGAGCAGGTCCTCGGCACCTGCCCGG
>NZ_JBMCZA010000188.1:4406-4611 GCF_048654705.1 Nocardioides sp. CPCC 206348 | reverse complement strand
TGACGGGCAAGGTGCGCCGCACCGAGCTCGTCGCGGCGCATTCCCCGGTCAGCAGCGACCCGTCGCGCGGCGCCTGACCGTGATGGCGGCCGGAGGGCCGACCGTCGATCCACGAACGGCGCGGACCCGGAACCGCCACGAGCGCTGGACCGGCAGTCGACGCAACGTCACCCGCACACCGGCGGTCCGGACTCCCCGGGTCCAG
>NZ_JBMCZA010000188.1:3250-4340 GCF_048654705.1 Nocardioides sp. CPCC 206348 | reverse complement strand
ACGGGTGCCGGTGGGGGCGGGAGCGGTGGAGCGACGGGGACGACGTCGACCACGGGCGAGAAGACCTCGCCCTCGGGCAGGTCGTCACCCTTCACCGGCTGCATCCGGTACTGGTACCGGTGGCCGTTCACGAGTGGGGCGATGACGCGCGATCCGTCGGGAGGCAGGTCGTGGGCGAGGATGCGCCAAGGCTCGCCCAGCGTGCTGTCGCGGCCCCACAACAGCTGGGTCGTGGCTCCCGCGGCTCCCTGCCAGGTCAGCGTTCCCTCGCCATTGCGGGCCGTCGACGCCAGCGAGGCACCGACCCTCGGACCGACCGGCGGCATGGCCAGTGGCCGTGCCGCGGCAGGCCCGAACCCGAGGCCGTGCAGGGCGTCCGCGATCGCCGCCGCGATCTTCACCTCGCCGCGGGCGTTGGGGTGGGAGCCGTCCCAGGTGTCCTGCTCCTCGTCGTACCCCTCCGACGTCGTGGCGACGACCACGGGCGATGCCGGGCTCGTCAGGCCGGCCACGACCGGGGGCAGGGCCTCGTTGAGCGTCTCCACCCCCGTGAACCAGCGTTGGGTCGCCTCGGCGACGACGAACGCGAGATCGGGGTCCACCTCGCGCGCCGCGCTGACGAGCGTGGCGGTGTCCGCGGCGACCGCCTCGGGGTCGCGGCCGTACAGGAGGTCGTTGACGCCCAGCATGGTCACCACCACGTCGGGTTGGTGATCGGCGACCAGGGTGGCGATCGGTGTGTCCGGGAATCCGCTCCACATCCCCCATCGAGCAGCGTGATCGCGGTCGAAGGCCGGGTCGGCGTACGACGTCGCACCGGGACCACTCGGGCGCAGGTTCCACAGGTCGTCGCGGGGGCCGACGAAGTCGACCGCGAGACCCGCGTCCTGGAGATGGCGCCACAAGCGGTAGCGCCAGGTCCAGTCGCCCGAGGAACCCTGGGTGACCGAGTCGCCGAGGATCAGCACGCGGACGACGTCGCCGGGCAGGCCGGGTTCCTCATGGGCACCGTGCGCCGTGCCCGGCAGGGCCAGACCGGCTGTCATGGCCAGCAGTCCGCAGACCGCACCCAGGAACTGGCGACGACGGT
>NZ_JBMCZA010000188.1:2469-3240 GCF_048654705.1 Nocardioides sp. CPCC 206348 | reverse complement strand
GTCGACCGCGAGACCCGCGTCCTGGAGATGGCGCCACAGGCGGTAGCGCCAGGTCCAGTCGCCCGAGGAGCCCTGGGTGACCGAGTCGCCGACGATCAGCACGCGGACGACGTCGTCGGGCAGGTCGGGTTCCTCATCGGCGCCGTGCGCCGTGCCCGGCAGGGCCAGACCTGCTGCCACGGCCAGCAGTCCACAGAACGCACCCAGGAACTGGCGACGACGGCTCGTACGCATCCTCACCCCGCGCACGGACCGGCAGTGGTGCCGGGCAGGCAGACGTAGACGGGCGCACTCGTGGTCCGGGCACCGCTGGCATCGGTGACGGTCGCGCGCAGCCGGATGACGACCGAGCCGGGTGCGTGGACGTCATCGACGTCCAGTGTCCCGGACGTCTGGCCGGTGATCCGGCTCGACGGGTGCGCGTGGAAGGTCGCACCCGTGTAGTGCAGGGAGTCGACGGCGAGCACGACCGTCGCTGCGAGGTCGACCGGGTCGTCGCCGTCGGGGTCGCTGACCTCGACGCTCCACGGCGCGGCTCCGTCGGTCGGCACGAAGCCGTTGGCCGGAGCCGTCAGCGTCACGTTCGGCGGTCCGCCGATCCGCGTCCAGGTGACATCGGCTGCGGCAACGTCCTCGTCCCCGTGGAGGTGCTCGACCTGCACCACGTGCTGCCCTGCCGACAGCTCGACGTCGTGGGTCCGCTCGTCACCCCAGAAGGCGTTGGCGTAGAAGTCGTGGACGGGTTCGTTGTCGACCCACAGCCGGATCCAC
>NZ_JBMCZA010000188.1:2216-2459 GCF_048654705.1 Nocardioides sp. CPCC 206348 | reverse complement strand
TCGTCCCCGTGGAGGTGCTCGACCTGCACCACGTGCTGGCCCGCCGGGAGCACGATGTCGTGGGTCCGCGCGTCGCCCCAGAAGGCATTGGCGTAGAAGTCATGCACGGGTTCGTTGTCGACCCACAACCGGACCCATTCGGTGCCGTCGACCTGGAACCGCCAGGTGCCCGCCGCGAGGTCGACGCGTCCGCGCCAGGAGGTGGCGAACCGGGTCCCGGGCGTCTCGGGCAGCTGGACCGCG
>NZ_JBMCZA010000188.1:2023-2206 GCF_048654705.1 Nocardioides sp. CPCC 206348 | reverse complement strand
GCGAGGTCGACGCGTCCGCGCCAGGAGGTGGCGAACCGCGACCCGGGCGTCTCGGGCAGGTGGACCGCCGGCTCGCACGTCGCCTCGGCCATCGGGGTGGACGGCACCTGGACGCCGGCGTACGGGAACAGCCACGCGTAGGCCGGGTCTCCCTCGTACACCTCGTCAAAGGGTGAGTCAGGA
>NZ_JBMCZA010000188.1:1839-1934 GCF_048654705.1 Nocardioides sp. CPCC 206348 | reverse complement strand
GGTGGTCGACGTCGGCGGTACGGATGAAGGCCTGGGCGTAGTCGCCGAAGACGTAGCGCCCGCGCATCGAGGCGGGGTAGGCGGTCGAGTCGAGG
>NZ_JBMCZA010000188.1:1318-1804 GCF_048654705.1 Nocardioides sp. CPCC 206348 | reverse complement strand
CCGCCGTTCCCGTGGTGTTGATAGGAGTACGACGGCAGACGGGACCCGCCCTCACCGCGCACCGCGCCGCAGGCGGCCCACGGACTCTCCGGGTCTGCGACGTCCCCGAGGTCGGTCGCTCCGTCGCCCTCACGGCAGGGCCACCCGAAGTTGGCCACCCCGGCCGACTCCTCGACGTCGAGGACGTTGACCTCCTCCCACGTCATCTCCCCCACGTCGCCGATCACGAGCTGGTCGCCGTGGACGGTGAAGCGGAAGGGGTTGCGCAGTCCCAACGCGAGGACCCGCGATGCGTTGCTCGAGCCGTCGCCGACGTACAACGGGTTGTCGGGCACGCCGTGCCCGGTGACCGGGTCGATGCGCAGCACCTTGCCGGCCAGCACCTCCGGGTCCTGGGCGCGCAGGGTCAGCAGCCGCCCCGCCAGCCCGTTCCCGGTCAGGTACAGCGCGCCGTCGCCGATGCCGACCAGCAACCGGCCCTCGCCA
>NZ_JBMCZA010000188.1:864-1308 GCF_048654705.1 Nocardioides sp. CPCC 206348 | reverse complement strand
ATGCGCAGCACCTTGCCGGCCAGCACCTCCGGGTCCTGCGCGCGCAGGGTCAGCAGGCGCCCCGCCAGTCCGTTCCCGGTGAGGTACAGCGCACCGTCGCCGATGCCGACCAGCAACCGGCCCTGGTCGTCGAAGCCGAGGTCGCCGATCGTGTGCGCCTCGCCGACCATGGGCACGCAGTCCGCCGTACCAACGTTGTCGTCGTCGTAGCACTCCGGCCCGGTGACCGATCCGAGCACCACGTGGCGCGAGTCCGGTTGCAGGTCGGTGCCGTCCCAGGTGAACCGGAGGACCTGCTGGGCGTGCCGGTTGTCGCCGCCGTCGTCCATCACGTAGCTGACGTAGACGTAGCCGTTGGCGGCGAAGTCGGGGTCCACGGCCAGGCCGGTCATCCCGGCGTCGCCCTGGTCGAGCACGTCGGCCTGCAGGTCGAGCACCTCGCGC
>NZ_JBMCZA010000188.1:642-854 GCF_048654705.1 Nocardioides sp. CPCC 206348 | reverse complement strand
AGCTGACGTAGACGTAGCCGTTGGCGGCGAAGTCGGGGGCCACGGCCAGTCCGGTCATCCCGGCGTCACCCTGGTTGAGCACGTCGTCCTGCAGGTCGAGCACCTCGCGTGGAAGCGACCATCCGTCGTCGCCCGTGGGCTCGACGACCAGGACCCGTCCACTCTTCTCGGTGACGAAGACCCGGCCGTCGGGCGTGCTGCCCGCGCTGGTG
>NZ_JBMCZA010000188.1:413-632 GCF_048654705.1 Nocardioides sp. CPCC 206348 | reverse complement strand
GACCATCCGTCGTCGCCCGTGGGCTCGACGACCAGGACGCGTCCGCCCTTCTCGGCGACGAAGACCAGGCCGTCGGGCGTGCTGCCCGCACTGGTCGGCAGCTCGAAGCCGCCCTGGATCGTGTCGAGCGCGAAGTTCTCGGCGATGCCCGAGTCCACCCCGAGCGGGGAGGTCGCCCTCTCGAACACCGTCACCGGGCTGATCACGCTCTCCACCGGG
>NZ_JBMCZA010000188.1:0-403 GCF_048654705.1 Nocardioides sp. CPCC 206348 | reverse complement strand
TGCCGTCGAGGTAGAAGCGCACCGATCGCACCGCACCCGTGGTGGTCACCGTGAGCTGTGCCGGATCGCCGTCGGCGACGACGGGTACGCCGACCGTGGGAGGCACGAGCGTCGTGGACGCGGTTGCGGCGGCACCACGGTGAGCAGCGGCGCGGACCCGCAACCGCTTGCCGGCCACCGCGGCCGCCGTCATCGCGTCCTCGATCTGCAGGATCCGCGTCGTACCGAGTCGTCGGGTGGCGACGGTCTTCCACGTCCCGTCGCTCCCCTGCGCCTGCACCTCGACCACGCGCCCGGAGCGGGCGTGCGACACGGTCACGCGCGCATCGACCCGGCCGGCTGCGTCCCGCGCGAACACGACACCGACCGCCTGCGGCGTCCCGTGTACGACGGCCGTCCGGGA
>NZ_JBMCZA010000187.1:5695-10599 GCF_048654705.1 Nocardioides sp. CPCC 206348 | reverse complement strand
GCGGGACTGCTGGGTCCCGGTGGCCTGATCGAGTCGACCACGGAGCAGCTGGCGGCGGAGTTCGACGTCAACGTGCTGGGCGCCCACCGGCTGATCCGTGCCTTCGGCACGGGGATGGTCGAGCGGCAGCGTGGCGACCTGGTCTTCGTCTCCTCCGACACGGCCCTGCGGGCCCGCCCCTTCATGCGCGGCTACAGTGCGACCAAGTCGGGCCTGGAGGGCCTGGTCGAGGCGCTGCAGATGGAGCTCGAGGGATCCGGCGTGCGGGCATCGGTCGTGCGCCCGGGTCCGACCTGGTCGGAGATGGGCTCGGACTGGGACGCGGAGGCGGGGGCGAAGGTCCTCACTGAGTGGATCAAGTGGGGCCACGCCCGGCACTCCCACTTCCTCAAGGCCACGGCCATCGCGGACGCGATCGTCACGGTGGTCAGCGCGCCGCGTGGCGTGCACATCAGCCCGGTCGACGTGAACCCCGAAGCACCACTGGAGAAGAGATGACGCTCGAAGCCATTCCGTCGGTGTCGGTCGTCCTCGACGACCAGGACCCGTCGGTGCCCGCGATCATCAAGGGCACCGGCCACCTCCCCGAGATGCGGGTCGACCCGATCACCCTGTTCCACCGGGTCCGCGAGGAATGCGGTGACATCGGCCGGTTCCGGCTGGCCGACAAGGAGGTCGTCCTGGTCACCGGTGCCGAGGCCAACGAGGCCTTCTTCCGGGCTCCCGAGAACGTGCTTGACCAGGCGGCGGCGTACCCCTTCATGACCCCGATCTTCGGGAAGGGCGTCGTCTTCGACGCCTCGCCCGAGGAGCGCCAGCAGATGCTGAAGAACCAGGCCCTGCGCGGCGACATGATGCGCGGGCACGCGCAGACCATCGAGGCGGAGATCCGCAGGATGGTCGCCGACTGGGGCGACGAGGGCGAGATCGACCTGCTCGACTTCTTCGCCGAGCTGACCATCTACACCACCTCGTCCTGCCTGATCGGCAAGCCGTTCCGCGACCAGCTCGACAGCTCCTTCGCGTCGGTCTACCACCAGCTCGAGCACGGCACCGATGCCATCGCGTACGTCGACCCGTACGCCGACATCGAGAACTTCCGGCTGCGCGACGAGGCCCGTGAGGAGCTCGTCGCCAAGGTGCAGGCGATCCTCGACGCCCGCATCGCACGGGGCGAGGTGCCGAAGGAGGACCGCGACCTGCTCGACGTGCTGATCGCCGTGGGCATGGACGCCGACTACATCACCGGCATCTTCATCTCGATGATGTTCGCCGGCCACCACACCTCCTCGGGCACGGCGTCATGGGCGATGATCGAGCTGCTCCGCAATCCCTCGGTCATGCAGGACGTCGTCGCCGAGCTGGACGCGCTGTATGCCCCGGACGCCGACGGCACCGCGCCCGAGGTGTCCTTCCAGGCGCTGCGGTCGATCCCGGTCCTCGAGGCCACGCTCAAGGAGACCCTGCGGCTGCATCCGCCGCTGGTCATCCTGATGCGGCTCGTGCAGGAGGACTTCGACCTGCTCGGCCACACGATCCCGGCCGGCACCGTCCTCGCCGCGTCGCCACGCGTCTCGAACCGGATCGAGGAGGACTTCCCCAAGGCTGACGAGTTCGACCCGGGCCGGTACGTCGACCCGCGCCAGGAGGACCTCCAGAACCGCTGGACGTGGATCCCGTTCGGCGCCGGCAAGCACCGGTGCGTCGGGAACGCGTTCGCGATGATGCAGATGAAGGCGATCTTCTCGGTCATCCTGCGCGACTTCGAGTTCGAAGCCGTGCAGCCGCTCGACTCGTACCGCGACGACGTCTCCAAGATGGTCATCCAGCTCGCCCAGCCCGCGAGGGTCCGCTACCGCCGGCGTGCGTCATGAAGGTCGTCGCCGACACGGGGATCTGCCAGGGCCACCAGCTCTGCCAGGGCGAGGCGCCCGACGTCTTCGGGTTCGACGAGGACGCCGACGCGGTCGTCGTACTCGACGAACACCCTGCCGAGTCGCGTCGCGCCGACGTCACCACCGCTGTGAAGTACTGCCCCGCTTTCGCCCTTTCGATCGAAGAGGACTGACCCATGAGTGACCCGACCCCATCGTTGGCCCCCGCCCTGAGCCGGGCCGAGATCGAGGAGTTCTGGGACTCCTGGCTCGACGTCAACCGCCGCGCCGAGCAGAGCGGCGACTGGCGCGTCATGGCCGACTGGTACGCCGAGGACGCCACCTACGGCTGGATGTACAGCCACGACGAGCACTTCATGGCGGTCGGTCGTGACCAGATCCGGGACTGGGCGATCGGCATCGAGATGGACGGTTTCGACGGCTGGCACTACGACTACGTCTGCACGATGATCGACGAGAAGAAGTCGATGGTGCTGGGCTTCTGGAAGCAGCGGTCCGGGATCACCAACGACGAGACCGGTGAGGAGTACGAGATCCTCGGCATCGGCGGCTCCTGGTTCGGCGTCGAGCGGCAGACCACGGGTGCCGACGCCGGGCAGGTCAAGATCGCCTGGCAGCGCGACTGGTTCGACATGCCGTCGACCACCCACACGTTCATGGAGATCCTCAAGGCCGACAAGGCCTCGGACACGCTGTTGAAGCGGATGTCGGTCTTCGGCCACGAGGTGCCCGGTCACTACCACCTCAAGGACATCCCCTCGACCGTGTGGCCGCCACCGGTCGAGGCCGGTCAGTACGTCACCCAGGCCCCTCCGCAGGTCGAGGAGGTTGCGCAGCAACCGTCTCGAGACCGGAGCGCGCGATGAGCACTCCCGCTGCCCAGCAGCTGATCGACGGCAAGCTCGTCGCGGCATCCGACGGCTCGTCGTACCCGATCTTCAACCCGGCCACCGGTGCGGAGATCGGTCGCGCACCGGACGGTACGGCGGCCGACATGGAGGCCGCGATCGCCGCCGCGCGCCGGGCCTTCGACGAGTCGACGTGGTCGACCGATCGTGAGCTGCGCGTGCGTTGCCTGCGGCAGCTGCACCAGGCGCTGCTCGACAACGCCGACGACTTCCGCGCCCTGACCACGGCCGAGGTCGGCATGCCCGGCTTCATGATGATGGCGGCCGGGTTCGACGTCCCGGTCGAGTCGTTGAAGTGGGTCACCGACCTGGCCGAGACCTACGAGTTCGAGACCGACCTCGGCGTCGCCGAGCCCATGGGCATCCCCTCCCGTCGCACCGTACGACGCGAGCCGATCGGTGTCGTCGCGGCCATCACGCCGTGGAACGTGCCGACCCAGATCAACCTCGCCAAGATCGGTCCGGCGCTCGCCGCCGGCTGCACCGTCGTCCTGAAGCCGGCCCCGGACACCCCGTGGGTGGCGGCGGAGCTCGGGCGCCTGGTGGCCGAGCACACCGACATCCCGGCCGGTGTCTTCAACGTGGTGACGCCGAGTTCCAACGACGTGGCCGCGGTGCTGGCCACCGATCCCCGCATCGACATGGTGTCCTTCACCGGCTCCACCGCTGTCGGCAAGGCGATCATGGCCGCGGCCGCGCCCACCCTGAAGCGGGTGTTCCTCGAGCTCGGCGGGAAGTCGGCCGCGATCGCGCTCGACGACGCCGATGTCGCTGCCGTGGCCGGAGGCACCGCCTTCGCTGCCTGCATCCACGCGGGCCAGGGATGCGCGCTCACGACGCGACTGATCGTGCCGCGGGCGAAGTACGACGAAGCGGTGCAGGTCGCCGCGGCGACGATGGAGTCCATCGGCGCCAAGGACCCAACCGACCCCGGCGCGATCTGCGGACCGGTCATCTCGCCGCTGCAGCGCGAGCGGGTGGCGGCGTACTTCGACATCGCGCTGGAGGAGGGCGGGACCTTCGCCACCGGTGGCGCGGTCATCGACCAGCCCGGCAACTGGATCCAGCCGACCGTCGTGGCCGGACTCGACAACTCCTCGCGCCTGGCGCAGGAGGAGATCTTCGGCCCGGTCCTGGTGGTCATCCCGCACGACGGTGACGACGACGCGGTCCGGATCGCCAACGACTCGGCGTACGGCCTCTCGGGCTCGGTCGACTCCGGCTCGCTGGAGCGGGCCAAGGCAGTGGCCGCACGGATCCGCACGGGCACGCTCGCGGTCAACGGTGGCGTGTGGTTCAGCCCCGACGCCCCGTTCGGCGGCTACAAGCAGTCCGGCCTCGGCCGGGAGATGGGTGTGGCCGGCTTCGAGGAGTACCTCGAGACGAAGACGATTGCTGAACCCGCATGAAGGAGACACGGATGAGGTTCCAGGACAAGGTCGTCGTCGTCACCGGCGCGGCCCAGGGCATCGGCGAGGCGTACGCAACGGCCCTTGCCGCCGAGGGCGCATCGGTCGTCGTCGCCGACATGAACGAGGAGTCCGGCGCCAAGGTCGCCGCGGCCATCAACGAGTCGGGTGGGCGGGCGGTCTTCATCCCGGTCGACGTGTCGTCGGCGGAGTCGGCGGAAGCGCTGGTGAGCAGGACGCTCGAGGAGTTCGGCGGGATCGACCACCTGGTCAACAACGCCGCCATCTACGGCGCGATGGAGTTCAACCTCCTGATCGCCGTCGACTGGGACTACTACAAGAAGTTCATGGGCGTGAACCTCGACGGCGCCCTCGTGATGACCCGCGCGGTCTACCCCGAGATCGCGAAGCGCGGCGGGGGAGCCATCGTCAACCAGTCGAGTACGGCGGCGTACCTCTACTCGGGCTTCTACGGCCTCGCCAAGGCGGCCACGAACAGCCTCACCCAGCAGCTCGCGCACGAGCTCGGTGGCCAGCGGATCCGGGTCAACGCGATCGCGCCCGGGCCGACGGACACCGCGGCCACGCGCACGCAGGCCGGCGACGCCGCCAAGGACATCGTGCGCAACTCGCTCGCCATCAAGCGGATGGGCAAGGTGGACGACATGGTCGGCGCCCTGCTCTACCTGCTG
>NZ_JBMCZA010000187.1:5462-5633 GCF_048654705.1 Nocardioides sp. CPCC 206348 | reverse complement strand
GGGTTCGTCGGCCTCGGCAACATCGGCAAGCCGATGGCGCTGCGGCTCGCGCGCACCGAGGGCATAGAGCTGCAGGTGTACGACGTCGCGCCGGACCCGGTGGCCGAGCTGGTGGCGGCCGGGGCGGTTGCCGTGGACTCGGTCGCCGCGCTCGACGTGGATGTCGTGTGC
>NZ_JBMCZA010000187.1:4816-5399 GCF_048654705.1 Nocardioides sp. CPCC 206348 | reverse complement strand
GCCGACGTACCCCTCGACACGGTGCTGGTCGTCCACTCGACGGTGGCACCCGGGACGCCGGCCGAGCTCGCGGCCGCCGGGCACCGGGTCCTCGACGCTCCCGTGTCCGGAGGCGCGATGGGTGCCGCCGACGGCACGCTGGCCGTCATGGTCGGCGGAACCGACGAGGCGTTCGCCGCGGCCGAGCCCGTGCTGAACGCGCTGGGGAGCCTGGTCGTGCACGCGGGACCGATCGGCGCCGGCACGAAGTTCAAGCTCGCCCGCAACATGCTCCACTTCATCGCGTTCACGGCGACCACGGAGGCGGCACGGCTGGCCGAGGCCGCCGGACTGGACCTGAAGGCGCTCGGCCAGGTGGTGCGCCACACGGACGCGATCACCGGGGGACCGGGCGCGATCATGCACCGCGAGACCGCTGCGCCGCTCGACCCCGACGACTTCTGGCACGGCGTCTTCGCGAACGTCACCTCGCTCGGCGTCAAGGACCTCGGCTTCGCCATCGACCTCGCCCACGAGCTCGGCGTCGACGTACCCCTGGCCGAGCTGGCCATCGACCGTCTCGGCCCCGGCCTGGGCCTGCCGT
>NZ_JBMCZA010000187.1:4207-4806 GCF_048654705.1 Nocardioides sp. CPCC 206348 | reverse complement strand
AGACCTTGGTCGAGCTGTCCGAGGGCAAGCTCACCTGGGGGATCGCCGACTCGGTCGTCGATCTGGCGAACCGCAAGCCGCATCGCGTGATCCATCGTGGTGTCGGCGCAGGCGCGGGCGCCCTGAAGAAGGTCGCGCGCAAGGTTCGCCGCTGACCCGACGGGCCTTCGCCCGCGGTCAGGCGGCGAGGTAGTTGATGAGTGTCTGGCTGAAGTGGAGTTCTGCGGGCGTGAGGGTCTGGTCGCCGGTGGTGCCGGTGACTCTCCGTGTTCCGGTCTGATCGACCAGGTAGTGCGCCCCGTGGGGATCTCGCCAGATCACGATCCCGGGGAAGGGTTGTCGCACTTCCCACCCCGCATGCGTCTTGATCCGGTGGTGCGTCCTGGTCAACGGTCCGAGGTTCCCCACCGCGGTGGGCCCGCCCTCGGAGTACGGGATGGCGTGGTCCAGATCCATCCGCCGACTGGTGTTCGCCGCGTAGGGGAACACGTCACCGGGGTGGATCAGGTGCACCGCCTCCCTCATCCGGGCGGGGATCTCGTACGCGTCGACCGGGGTCTGATTGTTCAGGTCGATCACCGGCGTCACCCGGATCGCTC
>NZ_JBMCZA010000187.1:2317-4185 GCF_048654705.1 Nocardioides sp. CPCC 206348 | reverse complement strand
CGCGACCCGGCGCTGGTTGGCCGACGCGTCGGGCATCGCTTCCTTCAGGTCCTCGGAGTCGGCGACCGCGTTGGCGGCGGCATTGATGCCGGCGATGGTCATCGCATCAGCGTGGACCGTGTAGGTGGCCATGCCGTGCTTGTTGACCCGCGACATCCGGGCGAACACCTCCCGGGCTGCGGCCTCTTCCTTCAACCGCGCCAACTCGGGGGCTGCGGCGGCGACCTTGCCCTCCACCAACGCCTGGAACCGGGTCCACGCCAACCTGCCGTCACACGACTCCGCGACCTCGGCATCGACCCACCCCGCCTCCGACTCCGACAGCTCCCGGGTCGCCTCCGCCACATGACGGGCATGACCCGTCCGGACCAGGCCTTCGTCGACCCCGGCCTGGATCCGTGGCAGCCGCAGCTTGATGTCGACCGCGTCCGCGATCAACTTCTTCGCACCATAAGGACTGGTCTGGATCCGGGCACCGAACGCCGCAGCGGCGTACTCGGTGATCAACGGCGTCCCCACACCACCCGCACGCTTGGCCCGCTCCCGACCCCGCTTGTCCGAGAGCGGCAACCGGTCAGGCGAATGCAGGACCGCCCACTGGTAGGCGGCCTTCAGGATGTTCCGCTCAGCCTCCACCCGCGCAGCATGCTGGCCCTCGACGAACGCCAGGACATTGCCGACGGACATCTCCACCAGCCGATCCTGCTCGCCCTGCCCGCACCCGATTGCCATACGAGTATTGGACCAGAACCCACCGACACAAGCCCCCGATCAGCCCGAGTTCTCCACAGTCCGCACGCGACCAGCCCGCAGGAACTTGCCCGTTCGACGCACTCCGACAGCCGAACCCGCAGTACCCGAGGCGAAGACCTCCTCACCACCGACCAGCACCGAGACCACGGTGGCGTCGTTGCGGTTCACCATCCGCGACAGGCCACCGAACGCCGGGATCGGGTCCTCGGCGTAGGCGTCCAGCGACGCGTCGAGGCGCGAAGGGTCGATGACGACCAGGTCGGCCCGATCGCCGACACGGAGGCGGCCGGCGTCGATGTCGTACCAGTCGGCGAGCTCGCCGGTGAGCCGGTGGACCGCGTGCTCGACGGTCATGAACGGGCGACCCGCCTGCTCGGCGTCGCGCACCCGCCGCAACAGCCGCAGGCCGAAGTTGTAGAAGGCCATGTTGCGCAGGTGCGCACCGGCGTCGGAGAACCCGAGCTGAACCCCGGGGTCGGCGGCGAAACGATCGAGCACCGCGGGGCGGTGGTTGGAGATCGTCGTACGCCAGCGGACCTTGTCGCCGTACTCGACGACGAGGTCGAGGAACGCGTCGACGGGATGCATCCCGCCACGGTCGACGCCGACCTGGCCGAAGGTCTTGCCGATGACCGAGACGTCCGGGCACTCGGTGATCTCGGCGTCGAAGAAGTCGCGGTGCCACACGCGCGGTCCGTACTTCTTGTCGTAGTCCTTGCGGAAGGTACGGCGATACGCAGCGTCGGCGAGCAACGCACGCTGTGCGTCGACCTGGTCCGACAGGTGCAGTGCCGCAGCACCCGAGCCGAACTCCTCGAACACCACGAGGGCGATGCCGTCGGCGTAGACCTCGAACGGCACCGGCAGGTGCTGGAACCGGAAGTTGCCGCCGAAGCGGTTCACCCAGCGGGCGATCAGCGGGAACAGGTGCGCGACCAGCGGGATCGCCTTGATGTCGGCGGCCGACAGCAGGCTGACCTTGAGCGCCGGCTTGAATCCCCAGCCACAGCTGCTGAAGGCCATCGTGACCAGGCTCTGCGGCTTGGCGACATCCGGTCCGCCTTGCAACGCGCGGCCCCTGGCCCGCAGCACCTTGTTGAGGCGGCGTCGCTCCT
>NZ_JBMCZA010000187.1:976-2307 GCF_048654705.1 Nocardioides sp. CPCC 206348 | reverse complement strand
GTGACCAGGCTCTGCGGCTTGGCGACATCCGGTCCGCCCTGCAGCGCGCGGCCCCTGGCCCGCAGTACCTTGTTGAGGCGGCGCCGCTCCTGCGTCGTGCGTACGTCGACGGCAGGGTCCGCGAGCGGCAGGTCTCGCCGTCCAGCTTGTCGAACATCAGCTGCTGCGAGGACATGCCGACGAAACCAGCATCGAGTGCGTCGACCAGGTCGGCCTCCATCTGCGCCAGCTCGGCCGCCGTCGGCCTCACCGCGGCGTCGGTCGACCGCTCCAGGCCCATCCGGGCGGCCCGGATGTCCGAGTGCCCGATGAAGGCGGCGACGTTCGGCCCGAGCGGCAGGGCCTCCAGTGCGGCGACGTACTCCCCCGCCGTCGTCCAGGTCCTGGTGTCGTCCAGTGCGCCAACGACGTAAGGGCGCGGGATCGCCTCGACGCGGCCGAACAGGTCACCCGCATCGGAGGGGCTCGCGTGGACGGTCGACAGCGAGCAGGACCCGAGCAGGATCGTGGTGACACCGTGGCGCAGCGACTCGACCAGCGCGGGCTGCACCAGCACCTCGACGTCGTAGTGCGTGTGGATGTCGACCATGCCCGGGATCACCCAGTGGCCGGCGGCGTCGATGACCCGCGGGCACTCCGCTTCATCGAGGTCGGTCTCGCTGATCTCGACGACCCGACCGTCGCGGACGCCGAGGCTGCGGACCGCCGAGGCCGCACCCGTGCCGTCGAACCAGCGGCCGTTCTTCACGATCACGTCGAAGCTCATCGGTAGGTCCTCTCTCGCTCGCCACGTGCCCACACGGGGTCGGTCGTGGCCACACCCTCGGCGCGCAGCTCCCTCTTGAGCACCTTGTTCGTGGCGGTGCTCGGCAGCGCCTCCGCGATCCGCACATGGCGCGGCCACGCCTTCGGCGACAGGTCCGCCTGCGCGTGCAGGAACGCACCGAAGTCCTCCGGGGTCAGCACGGCGCCCTGCCGCAACACCAACGCGCTCATCACCTGGTCGCCGACCCGCTCGTCGGCGACGGCGTAGACCGCGGCCTGGGAGATCGCGTCGTGGCGCAGCAGCAGCTGCTCGAGGGGCGCGGCCGCGATGTTCTCGCCGTCGACACGCAACCAGTCATCGGTCCGGCCGGCGAGAAACACGAAGCCGTCCGCGTCCCGGTAGGCGAGGTCGCCGGACCAGTACATGCCACCGTCGAGCCGCTCCGCCGTGGCCCGCTCGTCGTTGTAGTACCCGGCGAAGAACCCGGCGCCCTGCGTGTTCACCAGCTCACCGACCGCATCGTCGAGGTTGACGACGCGACCATCCGCGTCACGCACCGCACGGC
>NZ_JBMCZA010000187.1:857-966 GCF_048654705.1 Nocardioides sp. CPCC 206348 | reverse complement strand
TCGTCGTTGTAGTACCCGGCGAAGAACCCGGCGCCCTGTGTGTTCACCAGCTCACCGACCGCATCATCGAGGTTGACGACGCGACCATCCGCGTCGCGCACCGCACGGG
>NZ_JBMCZA010000187.1:631-847 GCF_048654705.1 Nocardioides sp. CPCC 206348 | reverse complement strand
CGGATGTCCCGGTCGGCGGCCTCGTTGCCGAAGGCGTACCGCAACGGGTTGTCGGCGTCGTCCGGTTGCGCGGGCGTCGCCAGCACGTAGGCGAGCGGCTTCCCGACGTAGTTGAGGTACGTCGCCCCGTGGCGCCGGATGTCGTCGAGGAAGCTCCGCGCGGAGAAGTCCGCAACCGCCAGGCCTGCGCCCGACGCCACGCTCACCGCGAACCCG
>NZ_JBMCZA010000187.1:0-621 GCF_048654705.1 Nocardioides sp. CPCC 206348 | reverse complement strand
GGCACTCCTGCCGGGTCTCCCGGTCGTAGATCGCAACGCCGTCGAACGGGACGCCGATCGACCCGGCTGGGGTGTCCTCCGTGCGCGTGATGATGATCGCCGTCTCGGTCGAACCGAAGCCGTCCCACACGGAGCATCCGAAGCGCTCGGCGAACTCGCGGATGTCCCGGTCGGCGGCCTCGTTGCCGAAGGCGTAGCGCAGCGGGTTGTCGGCGTCGTCAGGTTGCGCGGGCGTCGCCAGCACATACGCGAGCGGCTTCCCGACGTAGTTGAGGTACGTCGCCCCGTGGCGACGGATGTCGTCGAGGAAGCTCCGCGCCGAGAAGTCCGCAACCGCCAGCCCCGCACCGGACGCCACACTCACCGCGAAACCCGACATCACCGCGTTGCTGTGGAACAGCGGCATCGAGCAGTAGACGACGTCCTCGGTGTCCAGCTCGTACTTGTCAGCCAGGACCGAGCCGGCCATCACGACCATGAAGTGGGCGACCTGCACGGCCTTGGGATCGCCACTGGTGCCCGACGTGAAGATCAGCATGAACGTGTCCATCGCCCCGACGTCGGGGAACCCGTCGGTGCCGGTCGGTGCGGCTGCCACCCGATTCGCCCACCCCGCGTCGT
>NZ_JBMCZA010000186.1:19273-23503 GCF_048654705.1 Nocardioides sp. CPCC 206348 | reverse complement strand
GGACCTCACCCTCGCCACGCTTGCGCAGCTCCTCGCCGCCGATCATCGAGCTGACCAGGTCGTCCTGGGTGATGTCGGCGACGTTCCACGTCCCGACGAGCGTTCCGTCCTTGAGCACGGTGACCCGGTCCCCGATCGCGAAGATCTCGTCGAGGCGGTGCGAGACGTAGATGACGCCGAGCCCGGCACGACGTACCCGCTCGAGCGCAGCGAAGAGGGTCGCCACCTCTTCACGCGGCAGCGACGCGGTCGGCTCGTCGACCACCAGCACCCGGGCGGCCTCCCAGTCCCACAGAGCGCGCGCGATCGCGACGCCGGTGCGTTCGGCAGCGCCGAGCTCGACGACCGGGCGAAGGACGTCGAACCCGTAGCCGAGGTCGGCCATCCGGCGCTCCGCGTCGCGGCGCTCGGCGTCCCAGCGGATCCGACCACCACGCGCTGTGGTCACCTCGCGGCCGAGCATGAGGTTCTCGACCGTGTTGAGGCTGCCGACCAGTCCCAGGTCCTGGTGGACGAACCGGAACCCGGCGTCGTGCGAGTCCGCCGTACGGGCCAGGTCGAGCTCCTGGCCGGCGAGCCTGATCTCCACACCCGGGTCGGGCTGGTGGAAACCGGCGAGGATCTTGATCAGGGTCGACTTCCCGCAGCCGTTCTGCCCGATCAGCGCATGGATCTCGCCGGCACGAAGATCGAAGTCGACGTCCCGCAGCGCCCTGGTGGACACGAAGGTCTTGGAGAGCCCCCGAATCGTCAGGACGGGCGCGACCTGCGCGGTGGTCATCTCAGGCCACCGACCCGGTCGCCTTCGAGGTGCGCAGCTTGCGCACCACCGGTCGGCTGGCGACGGCGACCGCGATGATCAGCGAGACGCCCTGGAAGACCGGCTGGCTCCAGACCGAACCCGAGGCCGTCGTCAGCGCGAGGCCCTGGATGCCGAAGGCCAGGGCGAAGTAGGCGATCAACGTGCCCCAGACGTTGGGACGCTGGGAGAGCTGGGAGGCGCCGAGGAACACCGCGGCGACCGCCGGGAAGAGGTAGCCCGGACCGATGCTCGCGGAGAACACCGAGCTCTGCATCGAGAAGATCGCCCCGGCGATGCCGGCGATCACGCCGCTGGCGATGAAGGCGCTCCACAGCACCCGTTCGGTCGGTACGCCGGCGAGGCGCGCGGCCTCGCGATTGCCGCCGGTGGCGAGCAGGTGGCGACCGATCGAGGTGAACTCGAGGACGTACCACATCACCAGGGCCAGCAGCACGAGCATGTAGACCACCCGGGGAACACCCAGCAGGTCCCCGTTGCCGAGCTCGGACCAGTACTCCGGGAAGTCGCCGATCAGCTGGGTGTTCTTCGACATCAGCAACACCACGCCGGTGAGCACCTGGCTCACCCCGAGCGTCGCGATGAACGAGTCGACGTGCAGCTTCACCACGATGAAGCCGGACACGGCGCCGGACAGGGCGCAGGCGAGCAGGGCGATGACGACGGTGACCGGCGCCGAGAGATCCGTGTTGAGCGACAGGAACACGATCGTCCCCAGCGACAACGCCATCACCGACCCGATGGACAGGTCGTACACACCCGCTGTCAGGGGCACGAGGAACGCGAGCGCCAGGATGCAGGTCACCACGCCCGAGCGGAAGATGAGGGTGAAGGTGACCTCGGTCAGGAAGGTCTCGGGGCGCAGGGCGCCGAAGAGCACGATGAAGACGCCCAGCAGGTAGATCGCACTGATCCGCCGCGGCGCCAGCTTGCCCAGGATCAGACGCGGACCGATCGCGCGGCGCGGCGATCCGTCGGGCTCCGGGGTGATGACCGGCGCCTCGACCGAGGTGACCTGCTGTGTCGGTGTCAACGCTGTCTCCTTCGGAACGCCCGAGTCGGGGGTAGATCCGAAACGTAGAACTGAACTGAACTCGTGTCAAGCATCACATTTTGCGAAGCCCCGACCTCGCCCCCGGGCGGCGCGGACCGAAAAATCCATCAGATCGAGTCATTGCGGAGCGGTGTGAGCGGGATTACATTTGCCTGCGTAACTGAACCAAACTCAGTTTGCCCGTTCGCGGTGTCGAGCGGTGGAGAGAGCGAGGAACCATGACCGACCTGGCAGCCGAGCGCGTAGCCACCAAGCCCCCAGGTGTGCCGACCGGATGCCCGGTCATCCATCTCGATGCGTCACCCCCGCTGGAGGCGGGCAGCCACTGGCAGCTCGCCAACGAGCTGCGCGAGACCAGCCCTGCGTTCTTCAACACCCACGCACAGGGCTACTGGGTCTTCACGCGGTACGACGAGGTGCGCGAGATGTACCAGCACCCGGAGATCTTCTCCAGCGAATCGATCACACCCTGGGAGCCGGAGCCGGCCTACCGGTTCGTCCCGACCCAGATCGACCCGCCCAACCACGCGAAGTACCGCCAGCTGATCAGCAAGTGGTTCGCCCCCAACGCCGTCAACCGGGTGAGTCCGCAGGCGCACGAGATCGGCCAGCGCCTGGTCGCCGAGCTCGCGGCTCGCGGTGAGTGCGACTTCGTGACCGACTTCGCCATGCGGCTGCCGACCGAGATCTTCCTGACGATCATCGGCGTCCCGAACTCCGACGCCGACCTGTTCGTGCCGTGGGTGGAGGACTTCTTCGCCGGCTTCGGCGGCGACCTCGAGCAGCAGCAGGCGATGGGCGCTGCCCTCGGCGGAATCCGGCAGTACTGGGTGGCCGTGCTGGAGGCCCGGCGCAACGAACCGCTGCTGGACAACGACTTCGTGTCGCTGCTGATGCACAGCACCATCGACGACGAGCCGCTCGGCGACGACCTGGTCCTGGACATCCTGACGGTGCTCGTCCTGGCCGGCCTGGACACGACCCGCGGCCAGCTGGGCTATCTCTTCCGCCACCTCGCGGAGAACCCCGACGACCGGCGCAAGCTGGTCGCCCAGCCCGAACTGATCCCCTCGGCCGTCGAGGAGTCCCTGCGCCTCTACACGATCGTCTTCGGCGACGGCCGCAAGGTCGCCCAGGACACCGAGTTCCACGGCTGCCCGCTGCGCAAGGGCGACATGGTCTACGGGCTCGTCTCCGGAGCCAACCGCGACCCCCGTGTCTACGACCAGCCCGACGAGTTCATCGTGGAGCGCAAGTCCAACAACCACCTCGGCTTCGCCGGTGGACCCCACCGCTGCCTGGGCGCCCACCTGGCCCGCATGATCATGCAGGTCGCCGTCGAGGAGTGGCTGCGGGTCATCCCGGAGTTCTCGGTGGCGGGCGGCGAGCCACTGATGGAGCGCGGGGGCGGGGCCATGATGACCTTGCTGACACTGCCGCTCACGTGGGAGGTCGAGGCATGAAGCTCACGATCGACGCCAACCTGTGCCGCGGGCACGGGCGCTGCTACAACCTGGCGGAGGACCTGCTCGAGGACGACGACGACGGCTTCGTGACCGCACGGGGCCAGACCATCGACGTACCCGCCGACCAGGTGGAGGACGCAACCAACGCGGCCGGCTCCTGTCCCGAGGGAGCCATCACCCTGCTCGAGGTCGAACGCGTGTCGTAGGAAACGCAGAAGGGCCCGGTCCAGTGGACCGGGCCCTTCTGTGTTGTACCCCCGACCGGATTCGAACCGGCGCTAACGCCGTGAGAGGGCGCCGTGCTAGGCCGCTACACAACGGGGGCTTCCTTGTCGCTCGCGGTCCTTGCGGGCCACTGACAACGACGTGAACTCTAGCGATCGTGCTTCTGCTGGGCCAAATTCAGGCCCCGCTTCAGCGGCTCTCGAAAGAACTCGCTGGCCTACTAGGACTCGAACCTAGAATAACTGGACCAGAACCAGTCGTGTTGCCAATTACACCATAGGCCACTGCAGAACTGCTTGCTCTCAGCCCGTTTCCCGAGGGAGCGAGCCGAGGGGGAACATTACACGCGGCCCTGCCGGGCCTCCAAAATGGCCCCATCCCCCGGGCCTTCGGCGCGGTTGGCGAGGCCCATCCGGCGGGCTGCCCACAGGGCGAGTCCCAGGTAGACGAAGGACTGCGTCAGGGTCACGGGGATGGACCACCAGGTGCCGCCGGACGGGTGCAACGCCTCGGTCATGTCGCCGAACGACAGCGCCAGCCCGAAGGCCAGGAAGTTGTTGAGCACGTGCATCGCGATGCCGGCTTCGAGGCCGCCGGTGAGCAACACGAGGACCCCGGCCACGAGCCCGAAGGCGAAGCGGTCGAAGAAGGTCGGCAGGTCCTGC
>NZ_JBMCZA010000186.1:18626-19263 GCF_048654705.1 Nocardioides sp. CPCC 206348 | reverse complement strand
GGGTGCAACGCCTCGGTCATGTCGCCGAACGACAGCGCGAGCCCGAAGGCCAGGAAGTTGTTGAGCACGTGCATCGCAATGCCGGCTTCGAGGCCGCCGGTCAGCAACACGAGGACCCCGGCCACGAGCCCGAATGCGAAGCGGTCGAAGAAGGTCGGCAGGTCCTGGCCGAGGCCGTGCGCGAGGGCGAACAGCAAGGCGGGTACGACGACCGCGACCGTCGCGCTCACGGACGGGCCGAAGCGGGAGGCGACGCCGCCGAACGCCTGCGCGAAGTAGCCACGGAAGACGTACTCCTCCCCCGCGGCCTGCAGCGGGGTGAGCAGGATCGTGACGAGCAGGAAGTCACGAGCCGCGGAGGTCCAGGGGTTCAGTTCCCCGCTCACCTCGACACCGGACGCACCCTGGTCGGGCAGCACGGTCGCGACCACGACGGTGGCCGCGAGCGCGAGCACCGACAGGCCCAGGCACACCAGCAGCCAGCGCCAGCGAATGCCGCGCACGACCGAGGCGACCCAGCCGGGCGCCTGGCCGTGCAGAGCGCGGGCGATCAACCACACCGCGGGGATCGCCACCGCCCAGCCCAGGTTGACCAGCGCCAGGAAGCTCGGCGTGACGGGGTCGCCGCTCAGCTTGT
>NZ_JBMCZA010000186.1:15889-18590 GCF_048654705.1 Nocardioides sp. CPCC 206348 | reverse complement strand
CGATGAGTACCACCATCACGACCACGGACATCACGAGCTGCGCAGCCATCACGAGCAGCACGAGCAGCACCAGCCCCACCCACGGCCGCCACAGCCCACGCGGGCCGAGCCGCTGGAGCTGGTCGTACCTCAGATCCTCAGACAAGGGCGCTCTGCAGTCTCCCGAGGCTGCGGTCACGACCCAGCAGCTCCATCGACTCGAACAGCGGCGGCGAGATCCGGCGACCCGTGATCGCGACGCGCACCGGCCCGAAGGCGTTGCGCGGCTTGAGGCCCAGCCCGTCGACCAGCGCAGCCTGCAGGGCAGTCTGGATCGCGTCGGTCGACCACGTCGGCAGGTCCTTCACGGCGTCGTACGACGCCTGGATGACGGGACGCCCGGCCTCACCGAGCAGCTTCTCGGCGTCCTCGGGGTCCAGCGCGAAGTCGGCCTCGGCGACGAACAGGAAGTCGAGCATCGTGGGGGCCTCGGCCAGCTTGTTGATTCGCTCGGCGACGAGCGGCATCGCGAGCTCCAGGAGCTGCGCGTCGGCGTCGGAGACGGGATCGGACACGACGCCCTCGGCCTTGAGGAAGGGCAGCGCGCGGTGCGTGATCTCCTCGACCGAGAGCAGCCGCATGTGGGCCGCGTTGATCGCGTCGGCCTTCTTCAGGTCGAAGCGGGCCGGGTTCGGGACGACGTCGCCGATCTCGAACGCCTCGACCATCTCCTCGAGGCTGAAGATGTCGCGGTCCGCGGCGATCGACCAGCCGAGCAGCGCGAGGTAGTTGAGCAGGCCCTCGGGGAGGTAGCCCTTGTCGCGGTAGGCCAGCGCGTGCGCCTCGGGGTCGCGCTTGGAGAGCTTCTTGTTGCCCTCGCCCATGACGTAGGGGAGGTGGCCGAACTCCGGCGTCGCCTTGGCGATGCCGACCTCCTTGAGCGCCTCGTAGAGGGCGATCTGGCGCGGCGTGGAGGACAGCAGGTCCTCGCCCCGGAGCACGTGCGTGATCTCCATCAGCGCGTCGTCGACGGGGTTCACGAGCGTGTAGAGCGGGTCCCCGTTGGCGCGGCACAGCGCGAAGTCCGGGACGAACTCCGTCTCGAAGGTCACCTCGCCGCGGACCAGGTCGTTCCACGTGATCGAACCGTCGGGCATCCGGAACCGCACGATCGGCTGGCGGCCCTCGGCGACGAACGCCTCGGCCTGCGCCTGGCTGAGCTCACGGCAGAAGCCGTCGTACCCCTGGACCTTGGAGCCGGCAGCCTTGCGGCGCGCGGTGGCCTCCTCGGTGGTGCAGTAGCAGTCGTAGGTGAAGCTGCTGCCCTTCAGCTTCGCCAGCGCGTCGGCGTACAGGTCGCTCCGCTCGCTCTGCTTGTACGGCGCGAACGGACCACCGACCTCCGGGCCCTCGTCCCAGTCGAGGCCGAGCCAGCGCATCAGGTCGATGAGCGCGGTGTACGACTCCTCGGTGTTGCGCTCCTTGTCGGTGTCCTCGATGCGGAACACGAAGGTGCCGCCGTGGTGCCGCGCGAACGCCCAGTTGAAGAGGGCCGTTCGGACCAGGCCGACGTGGGGACTGCCCGTGGGCGAAGGGGCCATCCGGACCCGGACGTTGCTGGTCATGCGCGTGATTCCACCTTGTTCGTGAGGGTGCCGAGGCCTTCGATCGAGATCTCGATCTCGTCGCCGACCTCCATGGGGCCGACACCCTCGGGGGTGCCGGTGAGGATGACGTCGCCGGGCAGCAGGGTCATCACGCTGGAGACGTGCGCGATGAGGGCCGGGATGTCGTGGATCATGTCCGCGGTCGTGCCGTCCTGGACGACGTCGCCGTTGAGGAAGGTCTGGATCCGGCGGCCGTCGATGAAGTCCTGCGGGTCCAGGTCGGTCTCGATCCACGGGCCGAGCGGGCAGAACGAGTCGAAGCCCTTGGCACGGGTGAACTGGCCGTCGGTCTTCTGCAGGTCGCGGGCGGTGACGTCGTTGGCGATCGTGTAGCCGTGGATGACGTCGGTGGCCTGCTCGGCCGGGACGTCGCGGCAGATGCGACCGATGACGACGGCGACCTCGCCCTCGTAGCTGACGTGCTGCGACTGGCGGGGGTACTGGATGGCGTCGCCGGGGCCGACCACGCTGGTGTTCGGCTTGAGGAACATCAGCGGCTCGTCGGGAACCGGACCGCCCATCTCGGCGGCGTGGGCCGCGTAGTTCTTGCCGATGCCGATGACCTTGCTGCGCGGCAGGACGGGCGCCAGCAGGCGGACGTCCGCGAGCCGGTACTCCTTCTCGAGCAGCTTGATGCCGACGTAGAGCGGGTCGCCGACGAGAGCGACGACAACCGCGTCCTCGTCCGGCTGGCCGTACTCGTCGAGGTCTCCGGTCAGGACGCCGTAGGACGGCTCCTCGCCTGTGGTGAATCTGACGATGCGCACGCCCCGAGACTATCGACCTAGGCTTGCTCGTCGTGAATGCGGAGGAATGGCAGGAGCGGGCCCGGGCCCACGCCGCGCGCATCGATGGGTACGTCGCCCCGCACCTCGTCCGGCGCGACACCGGGATCAAGCACCCGGTGTTCGACTTCCTGTTCACCTACTACTCGCACCGGCCTGCGCAGCTGCGGCGCTGGCACCCGGGGTACGGCGTCGTACTCAGCGATGGCGAGGAGTACGCGGGCCTCAAGGGCTACGGGACGTCCGCTGGTCGAGGAGGTTGCGCAGCAA
>NZ_JBMCZA010000186.1:12868-15816 GCF_048654705.1 Nocardioides sp. CPCC 206348 | reverse complement strand
AGCTGCGGCGCTGGCACCCGGGGTACGGCGTCGTACTCCGCGACGGCGAGGAGTACGCGGGTCTCAAGGGCTACGGCGCCGCGCAGGTCGAGGAGGTTGCGCAGCAACCGTCTCGAGACCAGTCCGTGACCGCAGAGTACGTCGCTTCGCAGCGGACGTTGATCGAGACCCTCCACCGCCTGCTGTCGGCCACCGCCGGACGCGCCCCGCACTTCGGCTGCTTCGGCCTGCACGAGTGGGCGATGGTCTATCGCCTCGCCGAGGACGAGACCCGGCACGCGGACTGGCCGTTGCGCCTCGGGCCCGCTGGCACCGACGAGGTCGTGGCAGAGCACAGGATCGCGTGCTCCCACTTCGACGCGTTCCGCTTCTTCACGCCGCCCGCGCGGCCACTGAACACGCTCTCCCCCGGGCCTTCCGACCGACCGTCGTTCGAGCAGCCCGGGTGCCTGCACGCGGGCATGGACCTCTACAAGCACGCGTTCCGGCTCTCGCCGATGATCTCGTCGGACCTGGTGGCCGACTGCTTCGAGCTCGCGTGGGACATCCGGACGCTCGACATGCGTGCGGCGCCGTACGACCTCGCGGACCTCGGCTTCGACCCGGTCCGCATCGAGACCCCCGAGGGCAAGGCCGAGTACGTCGACGCGCAGCGCCGGTTCGCGGAGCGGGGTGCGCCGCTGCGGGAGCGGTTGGTCGCCGAGTGCGAGCGGTTGCTGGAACCGGCTTAGCCCGCGCTGGGCACTCAACTGGTGCGTGCCCAGCGCGGACGAGTTGTCGTTGCGGTCAGTCGGCCGAGACCGGGGCGAGCTGGCCCGACAGGTTCGGGTCCGTGTTCTCGGCCAGGTAGGGCTGCACGCGCTCGTCGAAGAAGACCTTCTTCAGCTTCTCGACCTGCGGATCGTCGGCGTACTCGCTGCCGATGACGAGCTGGCCGGCGAACTCCTTGGGGGCGTCCGGCTCGAAGATGCGGAACTTCTCAGGCGTGCCGGCGTCGACGAACGACATGTTGTAGTCGATGACCGCGTCCACGGAGTCGAGCGTGCGCGGGCCGGCGCCGTACTCGATGTAGGTGAACTTGTAGCCGCCGATGTTCTCGTCGATGTCCTGCTCGGTGGCGGCCCACGGGTCGACGCCGTCCTTGAAGGTCAGCTTGCCGGCGCGCTCGAGGATCCACAGTGCCTGGGCGGTGTTCGCGGGGTCGTTGAGGAGCGCGACCTCGGCGCCGTTCGGGAGTTCATCGAGCGAGGCGTACTTGTTGGAGTAGACGGAGTACGACCACTGGAAGACCTCGCCGAGCGCCGACAGCTTCATGCCGGTCGCGTCGGTGACCTGCTTGAGCCAGTGCTTGTGCTGGTAGATGTTGGCGATGTACTTGCCGTCTGCGGTGGCCTGGTCGAGCTGGTTGCCGTCCTCGATGCCGACGCCCTTGATGGTCACGCCGTAGTCGGGTGCGATCTCCTTGTCGAGGTAGTCGAGGAAGGCCTTCTCGCTGGCGCTGCTCGCCTGGTAGGCGATCTCGAAGTCGTTGCCGAAGTGGCTGCCCGCAACGGTCTTCTCGTCGTCGCCGGTGAACTTGAAGACCAGGAAGAGGGCCAGGGCAAGGACGACGACCGCGCCGACGGCGGGCCACAGCCACTTCCTGCGGGCGCCACCGAGGTCGATGAGGTCGCTCGCCTCCTCGATGGTCTTCCTACCGGGCTGCTGGGTGGTGGACATGCTGGTTCCTTTCAGTGGGTGAGAGCCCGGACGATCCGGTCACCGGAGAACTGGATGAGCTGGACGATCGCGATCAGCAGCACGATGCAGGCGATCATGATGTTGTCGTCGAAGCGTCGGTAGCCGTAGTTGACGGCGAGATAGCCGATGCCGCCGGAGCCGATCGCGCCCGCGATGGCGGAGTACTCGATCATCGCGACGACATTGAGCGTCAGGCCGCCGGCCAGGCCGGGCAGCGCCTCGCGCAGCTGGATCGAGGTGATGATCTGGCGCTTGCTGCTGCCTGCGGCGAGGCCGACGTCGAGGAGCTCGCGCGGTACGTCGCGCACCGCGCCCTCGGTGAGCCGGGCGAAGAACGCGATGCCGGCGATCGACATCGGGATCAGCGCCGCCTTGAAGCCGATCGTCGTGCCGAACACCAGCTTGGTCACCGGGATCACCGCAGCCATCAGCACGAGGAACGGCAGGGAGCGACCGAGGTTCGCGATCCAGCTGATCGACACGTGCACGGCGCGGTGGGGCGTGAGCCCGAGCGGCGAGGTGTTGAAGATGACGAGGCCGAGCGGGCCGCCGAGGAGGACGACGACCGACATCACGACGAGCACCATGCGGAAGGTCTCGCCGAGGGCCGGCAGCATCAGGTCGGGTACGTCGGGCCACGGGGTGCCGAGCAGGACGGTCATGCCACGCCCTCCTCGTGAGCGGCCGCCGGCACCGGGCGGAGCACCGCACGATCGACGGGCTCGGCGACGACACCGTGCTTGGCCAGCACCTCGATGACGCGACGGTCGTCCAGGCGCGGATCGAGACCGAGCGTGAGCCGACCGACGCGGGTCTCCCCCGCGGCCTCGACCAGGGCCGCGAGGACGGCGATGTCGGTGTCGAGCTCGCGACCGGCCTTCGCCAGCCACACCGGCGAGACCTGCTCGTGCTGGTACCGCACGCTCCACGGGCGAAGGCCGGCGTCGGCGGGGACGGGCGGCATCGGCAGGAGTGCCCTTGAGAGCGGCGAGTCGCTTCGTCGTACGACGTCGGCGACCGGACCCTGCTCGATGATCCGGCCGTGGTCGAGCTGGGCGACCACGTCGGCGATGGCGCGGACCACGTCCATCTCGTGGGTGATCACCAGGATCGTGACGCCGAGGTCGTCGCGGAGGTCGGTGAGCAGGTCGAGGATCGAGCGAGTCGTGTCGGGGTCGAGGCCCGAGGTCGCTTCGTCCGACAGCAGC
>NZ_JBMCZA010000186.1:12663-12858 GCF_048654705.1 Nocardioides sp. CPCC 206348 | reverse complement strand
TCGTCGCGGAGGTCGGTGAGCAGGTCGAGGATCGAGCGCGTGGTGTCGGGGTCCAGGCCCGAGGTGGCTTCGTCGGACAACAAAACCGCTGGCTGGAGGGCGAGCCCGCGGGCGATGCCGATGCGTTGGCGCTGTCCCCCGGAGAGCTGTGACGGGTAGTGGTTGGCGCGATGCAACATGCCGACGCGATCCAGC
>NZ_JBMCZA010000186.1:10678-12653 GCF_048654705.1 Nocardioides sp. CPCC 206348 | reverse complement strand
GTGCCGATCTGGCGACGCGCCTGGCGCAGGTCCCGACGTGACAACCGGGTCAGGTCCTGGCCGTTCACGGCGATGGTGCCGCTCGTCGGCCGCTCGAGGAGGTTGATGCAGCGGGCGAGCGTGCTCTTGCCTGCACCGCTCGGCCCGACGACCGCAGCGATCTGCGCTTCGCCGACCGTCAGGTCGATACCGTCCAGCACGGTCGTCGCGCCATAGGACTTCGTCAGTCCGGCGATTTCGATCATCCGGAGCTTCCCCCACTCGAGTTACCGATGTTACTCGACTGACTTTATGGACTTTTGCTTCGAGGGCGAGAGTCGTGGGTCACATTTCGGGGTCGGCTCGACCGATCCCCCGATCAGGGAGACCTGTCACCGTGGACCGGTTCGTCGCGCCAGAACTCAATTCAGGCTCGGTACTGCCGATACGCCTCTCAAGGAGCCCGTCGCAGCGAGTGCCTGCGAACACCGAGCCACACCCGAGAGGACCTCATGCCCGGCAAGGCGAAACCGATCGACTTCGTGGACAAGTACGCGCCGCTCTTCCTCGAGCGCTTCGCCACGATGGCCCTCGACCTCTACCTCGACGTCGACCGGGGCGTGTTCGTGTTCCGGTGGACCAGCCGGGGCAGGGCAGCCGTCGGTGAGTACGCCCTGCGGGACATGGCCGCCTGACGCCGCCTGACGCCACCTGCGCCCAGCGTCAGTGGGCCGCGATGCCGTCGTACATGACGGCACGGATGGCGGCGCTCAGCCGGGCCTGGCGCTCGGGCGTGGGGTCACGCAGCGCGGCGAGGATGGAGCCAAGGATCATGCCGTTGATGGCTTGCGCCGTGGACTCGACATCGAGGTCGCTGCGCAGGTAACCGCCCTCGACACCGTGGACGAGGTACGCCGCCGTCAGCGGGGTGGTCAGGTCGAAGAGGTCGAGCATCTTCTCGCGCATCGCGTCATCGATGCCCGCTGCCGACAGCAGCAGCTGCGGGACGCGGGGGTCCTGGCTGAAGATACGCGCCAGTCCCTCGCCGATCCGCGCCGACTGGGCACGGTAGTCCTCGAGCGTGTCGACGGCGTCGGGCGCGTTCTCGGCCCCCAGGGTCTCGACGATCCGCTCGATCAGGTCGTTGATGACGTGCTCGACGATGTCGCGCTTGTTCTCGAAGTAGCGGTAGAAGGTGCCGTGGCCGATGCCGATGCGCGCGGCGATGTCGGCGATGCCCGTGGCGTGATAGCCCTGCTCGGCGAAGCAGGTGAAGGCGGCGTCGATGATCTCGCGGCGGGTCTGCGCCTTGCGCAGCTCGAGGCGGGAGGGCGCGCGCACAGCAGCCGAACCCCTGGCCTCCGCGCCTGCTGTCATGACGGACACCCTATTGCCTCGAACCAGATCTGACGATAGATTCCGGAACTGACATTCCATTCCGTTTTGCTTTTCAGGGGGTTCGATGGGGCGCGCACTGGTCATTGGTTGCGGAGGCACGCTCGGGTTCGCCTGGACGGCCGAGGTGCTGGCCGAGCTCGAGCGCCAGGGCTGGGACCCACGGACCGCCGACGTCCTCGTCGGTACGTCGGCGGGTGCCGAGCTCGTCGCGATGCTGGGTGCGGGGATCACCGCTGAGGCGATCGCCTCCGAGTCCGATCCGCGCGTGCGTTCGCACCTGCACTCGCCAGGCGCTCCCGGCTCGCTGCCCGGACTCCCCCGACCGGGGCTGCCCGGACTCGGGCTCGCCCGCGCCGGGTTGACCGGGAAGGTGGACCGGCTCGCCGGGATCGCCGGCCTCCTGCCCCGCGGCAGTGGCAACGCCGACTGGTTGGTCCGGCTCGGCGAAGCGCTCGCTCCCGGCGGCTGGGTCGACCACCCCGACACCTGGCTGGTCGCGGCCGACGCCCGTACCGGCCACCGCGTCCCGGTCGGCCGTGCCGACTCCCCCACAGCCGGGCTCGGCCAGGCGATCGCAGCCTCGTGGGCGATTCCGGGT
>NZ_JBMCZA010000186.1:10140-10668 GCF_048654705.1 Nocardioides sp. CPCC 206348 | reverse complement strand
GACCACCCCGACACCTGGCTGGTCGCGGCCGACGCCCGGACCGGCCACCGCGTCCCGCTCGGCCGTGCCGACTCCCCCAGCGCCGGGCTCGGCCAGGCGATCGCAGCCTCGTGGGCGATCCCGGGCTGGTTCCCGCCCGTGGACATCGCAGGACGACCGCACCTCGACGGCGGCACCGTCTCCCCGACCTCCGCCGACCTGCTCCTTCCCGCCGTCAAGGACGGCCGGATCGACGAGGTCGTCATCGTCGCCCCGATGTCGAGCCGTGGCGGCGCTCCCGCACGCGGACTGCAGCGACTCGAGCGCGCACTGCGCAAGCCGATGACCCGCCGCGTCGACGACGAGGTCGAGGCCCTGATCCGCGCTGGGGCGCGGGTCACCCGCATCGAGCCCACGGCGGCGGACCTCGCCGCCATGGGCGCCAATTTCATGGATCGCTCGCGCCGCGAGCACGTCCGCGAGGTCGCCCGCGCCCAGGCGCCCGACCTCGTCAGCCAGAGCCTGAACACCCCGGAGGTGGCCCGATGA
>NZ_JBMCZA010000186.1:8172-10100 GCF_048654705.1 Nocardioides sp. CPCC 206348 | reverse complement strand
GGCATCGGCCGCGCGACCGTCGAGGCATTCGTCGCCCGCGGCGCCCGGGTGTCCTTCGGCGACCTCGACCTCGACGTCGCGAAGGCAACAGCGCAGGAGACGGGCGCCTCGGCCCACCTGCTCGACGTCGCCGACGCGACGTCGTACGACGCCTTCATCACGGCTGCCGAGGCCGAGCACGGCCCGGTCGACGTGCTGGTCAACAACGCCGGCGTGATGCCCAACGGCGCCTTCCTCGAGCAGAGCACCGCGGTGGACCGGCTGACCATGGAGGTGAACGTCTTCGGCGTCCTGAACGGCATGCGCCGGGTGCTGCCCGGCATGACCGAGCGGCGCCGCGGACACGTCGTCAACGTCGCCTCCCTCGCCGGGAAGTTCCCTGTGCCCGGGCTCGCGGTCTACAACGCGAGCAAGTACGCCGTCGTCGGACTGACGGCCGCGACGCGCCTGGAGATGGCGCCGTACGGCGTCACGCTGACCGCCGTCCTGCCCTCGGCCGTCGACACCGATCTCTCCTCCGGCCTCGACATGAAGCCGATCCCGAAGGTCACCCCGGCCCGGATCGCCAACGCGGTCGTCGACTCGGTCAGCAACCGCGCTGCCGAGATCGCCGTCCCGCGCTACGTCGGGGCACTGTCGATCGGCACCCAGCTCGTCCCGGTGCCCGTGATGGACCGGATCCGCCGGGTGGTCCGCGACGACCGTGCCCTGCATGCCAACGACACCACGCGCGCCGCCTACACCGCGCGCCTCGACGCAGCCAGTGAAAACACCACCGAACGGAGTGCTCGATGAGCAAGCAGAACGCAGCAGCCCACGTCCACGACGCAGTGATCGTGGGGGCCGGCTTCGGCGGCATCGGCGCGGCCATCGAGCTGCTCCGCCAGGGGTACGACGACCTGGTGATCCTCGAGCGCGAGGACGACCTCGGCGGCACCTGGCACGTCAACCGCTACCCCGGCCTGGCCGTCGACATCCCGTCGTCGACGTACTCCTACTCGTTCGAGCCGAACCCGCACTGGACACGGCTGTTCGCGCCGGGCGCCGAGCTCAAGCGCTACGCCGAGACGGTCGCGGACAAGTACGGACTGCGCCAGATGATGCGCTTCGGCACGGTCGTCGAAGGCGCCCTGTGGGACGAGGACAGCTCGACGTGGTCCCTGTCCCTCGAGGGGGGCGAGACGGTCCGCGGGCGCTTCCTGTTGACGGCCACCGGGTTCCTCTCGCAGCCGAAGATGCCGGACATCGCGGGCATCGAGGACTTCGCTGGTGACGTCGTCCACACCACCCGCTGGGACGACGACATCGACCTCGAGGGCAAGCGGATCGGCATCATCGGGACCGGCGCGACCGCGGTCCAGCTGATCCCCGAGCTGGCCAAGGTCGCCGACCACCTCACCGTCTACCAGCGCACCCCGATCTATGTCAGCCCGAAGCTGGACGGCCCGGTTCCCGGCATCGTGCGCGGCGCGTTCGCGACCGTCCCGCTGACCCAGAAGGCGACCCGGCTGGTGAGCTCCTCCATCCTCGAGCTGCTGATGGTCGCCGGTGTCCTGCACTTCAAGGACCTGCCGTGGGCCAACCGGATCGGCAAGCGTGTGTGCGAGCGGCACCTGAAGAGCCAGGTCAAGGACCGCGAGCTCCGCGCGAAGCTCACTCCGGACTACGACTTCGGGTGCAAGCGCCCGACGTTCAGCAACACCTACTTCCCGACGTTCACCAAGCCGCACGTCGACCTCGAGACCACGACCATCGACCACGTCGATGCCGCCGGGATCGTCACCATCGACGGCAGCCGGGCGGACCTCGACGTGCTCGTCCTGGCGACGGGCTTCAACCTGTGGGACGTGAACTTCCCGGCGATCGAGGTCATCGGGCGGGAGGGACGCAACCTCGGCAAGTGGTGGCGTGAGAACCGGTTCTGCGCG
>NZ_JBMCZA010000186.1:7782-8162 GCF_048654705.1 Nocardioides sp. CPCC 206348 | reverse complement strand
GCTTCAACCTGTGGGACGTGAACTTCCCGGCGATCGAGATCATCGGGCGCGACGGACGCGACCTCGGCAAGTGGTGGCGGGACAACCGGTTCAGCGCCTACGAGGGCATCACGGTGCCGAAGTTCCCCAACTTCTTCTCGCTCAACAGCCCGTACTCCTACTCCGGGCTGTCGTACTTCACGACGATCGAGACGCAGATGGC
Organism: Nocardioides sp. CPCC 206348; assembly: GCF_048654705.1. Taxonomy (NCBI): domain Bacteria; kingdom Bacillati; phylum Actinomycetota; class Actinomycetes; order Propionibacteriales; family Nocardioidaceae; genus Nocardioides; species Nocardioides sp. CPCC 206348. The sequence continues at coordinate 7,960 of NZ_JBMCZA010000186.1, read as the reverse complement.
CCACATGGCACGCCTGCTGAAGGCGATGAAGAAGCGCGGTGCCGACGTGTTCGAGGTCTCCGAGGAGGCGAACGAGGAGTTCCTCGACCGGATGACCGGATTGATGGGCAACTCGGTGTTCAACGCCGGCGACTGCTCGACCTCACGCAGCTACTACTTCAACCCGCACGGCGAGGCG
>NZ_JBMCZA010000186.1:7348-7772 GCF_048654705.1 Nocardioides sp. CPCC 206348 | reverse complement strand
TGGGCAACTCGGTGTTCAACGCCGGCGACTGCTCGACCGCGCGCAGCTACTACTTCAACCAGCACGGCGAGGCCGTGCTGCTGCGCCCCACGTCGACGGTGTCCGCCCACCGCGAAGCGGTCCGGTTCCCGCTGGAGGATTACGCGTACAGCACGGCCTGAAAGCGACAGAGTGTCCGCATGGACGACGTTGATGCCCCACCTCTCCGGGAACGGATCCAGCTTGCTGTCGCGGCGGTGCTCGCCGTCGGGTTTGCTGTCCTCATCATCCTCAGCACCCCGGAGAAGGTGGTGCCGCTCACGCGTGACGGCAGACCCGGTAGCTTCACGTCACCGACGCCGTGGACCACGGAGCCCGTGATCGACGTCAGCCGTTCGCCCGCGAGCACAGGCGAGCAGGCAGTGCGCGTCCGCTTCGTCGTGAC
>NZ_JBMCZA010000186.1:5453-7338 GCF_048654705.1 Nocardioides sp. CPCC 206348 | reverse complement strand
GAGAAGGTGGTGCCGCTCACGCGTGACGGCAGACCCGGCAGCTTCACGTCGCCGACGCCGTGGACCGCGGAGCCGGTGATCGACGTCAGCCGTTCCCCCGCGAGCACCGGCGAGCAGTCCGTGCGCGTTCGCTTCGTCGTGATCCGCCTCGTCGACGGAAAGCCGGTCACCGAGACCAGCCCGCCGACGAAGGGCGTGCTCGAGGCCGGAGCGGGATCCGTCGTACTCCGGCCACGGGTGAAGGAATTCCCGACCGAAAGGGTCGAGACCGGCGTGATCGTCGAGTGGTTCGCGGGCACCGAGCGGCTGGGTTGGTCCTCGGTCGGCCTCGCTGATCCGTCGCCGATGCTCGGCTGAGCTCAGCTGCCGAGGGTGTTCGGGTCGCGCCACTGCCGCTCGAACGGCAGTCGCCAGGCGTACGGCGCGATGAGCTGGTGGATCTGGTTCGGTCCCCAGCTGCCCTGGCGGTAGGGCCGGACGACCGGCGGGTTCTCGAGCAGCGGCTCGGAGACCTCCCACAGGCGTTCGATGCCCTCGGCGGACGTGAACAGCGTCTGGTCGCCGCGCGCGGCGTCGTAGATCAGCCGCTCGTAGGCCTCCAGCACGGAGCCGGCCCAGGTGGTGTCGCCCATCGCGAACTGCATCGAGAGCTTGTCGAGCTTCATGCCGGGACCGGGCCGCTTGCCGTAGAACGACAGCGACATCTTCGCCTTGTCCGCGAGGTCGAAGGTCAGGTGGTCGGGGCCGTGCTCGCCGACGCCGGAGTTCTTCGGGAACATCGACTTCGGGGGCTCCTTGAAGGCGATGGAGATGATCCGCGCCCCCTCGGCCAGTCGCTTGCCGGTGCGGAGGTAGAACGGCACGCCCGCCCAGCGCCAGTTGTCGATGTAGCACTTGAGCGCGATGAACGTCTCGGTCTCCGACTCGGACGCGACGCCGGGGATGTCGCGGTACCCCTGGTACTGACCGCGTACGACGTCCGCCGGGTCGATCGGCAGCATCGACCGGAAGACCTTGTTCTTCTCCTCGTTGATCGCGTGCGGCGTGAGCGCCGTCGGCGGCTCGAGCGCGATGAACGCCAGCACCTGGAACAGGTGGGTGACGACCATGTCCTTGTAGGCGCCGGTCGACTCGTAGAAGTTCGCGCGCTGGTCGAGCCCGAGCTCCTCGGGGATGTCGATCTGGATGTGGTCGATGTTGTTGCGGTGCCAGATCGGCTCGAAGAGCCCGTTGGCGAACCGGAACGCGAGGATGTTCTGGGCCGCTTCCTTCCCGAGGAAGTGGTCGATCCGGTAGATCTGCGACTCGTCGAACGTCTTGTGCAGCTCGCCGTTGAGCTTCTTCGCACTGGCCAGGTCGACGCCGAACGGCTTCTCCATGATGATCCGGCTGCCGCGCACGAGGTCGGCGTCCTCCAGGGTCTTCACCACCGACAGCGCGGCCTTCGGCGGCACGCTGAGGTAGTGCAGCCGGGTGCGATCGCCCTGGGCGCCGGCCTCGGCCTTGTCGATCGCGGCGCGCAGTCCGGCTGCGCCTTCCCCGCCCGGCGCCCAGTGCAGGCGCTTCGAGAACTCCGGCCACGCGGCCATGTCGCCGTCGGTGCCGGAGAACTCCGTCGACGCCTCGTGGGCGAAGGCGACGAACGTCTCGGTGGTGTGGTCGTCGAGGGAGGTGCCGACGATCTGCAGGTCCGGGATGAGCCCGGTCTCGAAGAGGTGCAGGAGCCCGGGCAGGAGCTTGCGTCGCGCCAGGTCCCCCGTCGCGCCGAAGAGCACGACCGTCACTGGATTCATCGCCATGTCGTCCACAGTGCCTCCCAGATGTTTCGAGGACCTTAACGCCATCGAACCATCACGAGGGTGACGAGAGCCGGTGGCGCAACCCG
>NZ_JBMCZA010000186.1:1873-5408 GCF_048654705.1 Nocardioides sp. CPCC 206348 | reverse complement strand
TCGTCGGCCTCGTGGGAGAGGGTCAGCCGGACGAGGGTCCGCGCACCGACACGGGCAAGGTGGTCGTCCGCACCGCCTCGCTCGAGCGCCGAGCGCATCGGACGTTCGAGCACCTCGGCGTCGTACCGATGGACCTGGGCGATGAGGGCGGCACCATCGCGGTGGCGGCGCATCGCGTCGCGCAGCTCGGCACACAGCAGGCTCAGCTCCGCGTCCCACGCGACGATCTCGGCCGGTCGACGGCCGCGGCGCAGGATCTCGTCGGAGACCGCGGCATACAGGGCAGCCTTGTTCTCGAAGTGGTGGTAGAGCGCACCCACCTGGATCCCGAGGTCAGCGGCCAGCTTGCGCATGGACAGCGCGTCGAGTCCGACGTCGTCGAGGAAGGCGATCGCCCGGTCGACGATCTCGCCGCGTCGATAGCCCATGTGGCGCCTCCTGCCGTTGTCGCTTATCCTGACCACCTGAACAGTGTTCAACTCTCTGTTCAACCTACCGTGTCAAGGAGACCCATGAGCGCGCAGTTCGACCAGTTGGCCACCCGCATCCTCGACGGTGGCCCCGGTTCCGCAGCGACCGAGGCCGACGCGCTCGCCGTGCTCCAGGCACCCGACTTCGAGCTGATGTCGATCGTCGCCGCCGCCGGCCGCCTGCGCCGCGAGCACTTCGGCAACAAGGTCAAGGTCAACTACCTGGTCAACCTCAAGTCCGGCCTGTGTCCCGAGAACTGCAACTACTGCTCGCAGGCCATCGGGTCGGAAGCCCCGATCCTGAAGTACTCCTGGCTCTCCAAGGACGACGCGATCAAGCAGGCCGGCGCCGGCCTCAAGGGCGGCGCCTCGCGGGTGTGCATGGTCTCGTCGGGCCGCGGTCCGTCGAACCGCGACATCGACAAGGTCGTCGAGATGACCGAGGCCCTCAAGGAGGAGTACGACGGCGTCGAGGTCTGTGCCTGCCTGGGACTCCTCAAGGACGGCCAGGCCGAGCGCCTCAAGGCCGCCGGCGTCGATGCCTACAACCACAACATCAACACTGCCGAGTCCAACCACGACAACATCGTCCAGACCCACACGTACGACGACCGGGTGGACACCATCGGCAAGGCGAAGTCCGCCGGCCTGTCGCCGTGCTCCGGCCTGATCGCCGGTCTGGGCGAGACCGACGAGCAGCTCGTCGAGGCGCTCTTCGCGCTCAAGGAGCTCGGCTCGGACTCGATCCCGGTCAACTTCCTGATGCCGTTCGACGGCACCCCGTACGAGAACACGTGGGAGCTCTCCCCCACCCGCTGCGTGAAGATCCTCGCGATGGCGCGCTTCGTGTGCCCCGACAAGGAGATCCGCATCGCCGGCGGCCGCGAGATGCACCTGCGCACCCTGCAGGCGACCGCGCTGCACGTCGCCAACTCGATCTTCCTCGGTGACTACCTGACCTCCGAGGGCCAGGACGCGAAGTCGGACCTGGAGATGATGCGCGACAACGGCTTCGTCATCCTCGGCCAGGAGAACGCCTTCAACGACGGCACCTTCGACGACGTCTTCAACGCGCCTTCCTCCGCTGCTGCGGCCCACGCGGTGGCCACCACGCCGTGCGGTTCGGCCACGACGGGTTGCGGTACGAGCTGTGGTGGCTGCGCGGCGGGGCTCTCGGACGAGGCTCCCGGCGACGTCGCCGATGACCACAAGCCGGTGATCCGCCAGCGCGGTGCCGGCACCGAGGTCCCTGCGAACGCCTGAGCCCTCCGCATGACGACCCTGGCTGCCACCGAGACCCTCGCGTTCGACCGCGAGCACCTGTGGCACCCCTACACGTCGATGACCGAGCCGACGTCAGTGCGGCTGGTGACGGGGGCTTCGGGCGCTCGGCTGACCCTGGGCGAGGACCACGAGGTCGTCGACGGGATGTCGTCGTGGTGGTCGGCGATCCACGGCTACCGGCACCCGGTGCTCGACGCGGCTGTCGTCGACCAGGTCGGTGCGTTCTCCCACGTGATGTTCGGCGGACTCACCCACGAGCCTGCCGTTGCCCTGGGCCGTCGGCTCGTCGAGATCACGCCCGAGCCGCTGGAGCGGGTGTTCCTCGCCGACTCCGGATCGGTGTCGGTCGAGGTCGCCATGAAGATGGTGCTGCAGTACCAGCGCGGTGTCGGCCGCCCCGACCGCACGCGGATGCTGACCGTCCTCGGCGGCTACCACGGCGACACGTTCGACTGCATGAGCATCACCGACCCGGTCGGCGGGATGCACGCGATGTGGGCCGGACTGCTCCCCCAGCAGGTGTTCGCACCCCAGCCGCCGGCGTACGACGCCAGCGAGGCCGAGATCGCAGCCTGGGCCACGACGCTTCGACACATCGCCGACCAGCACCACCACGAGTTGGCCGGAATCATCGTCGAGCCGCTCCTGCAGGGTGCCGGCGGGATGTGGCCGTACGCCGTCGAGTGCCTGCGAGTGTTCCGTGACGTCGCGGACGAGCACGGCCTCGTGCTGGTGTTCGACGAGATCGCGACCGGCTTCGGCCGCACCGGCCACCTGTTCGTCAGTGAGCGGGTCACCCCCGACATCCTCTGCGTCGGCAAGGCGTTGACGGGCGGCTACGTCTCCCTCGCCGCGGTCGTGACAACCGACGCGGTGGCACGAGGCATCTCGGCGAGCGAGTCCGGCGTCGTCATGCACGGCCCCACGTTCATGGGCAATCCACTGGCGTGCGCCGTGGCCAGTGCGTCGATCGACCTGCTGCTCGGCCAGGACTGGCAGGCAGAAGTGCACCGGATCGGCTCACGACTGGCTGCCGGACTGGCTCCCCTGCGCGAGCTGCCAGGGGTCCGCGACGTGCGCACGATCGGGGCAGTCGGAGTGGTCCAGCTCGACCACCCCGTCGACGTCGTCGCCGCCACCGACGCGGCCATCGAGGCCGGCGTGTGGCTGCGACCGTTCCGCGATCTGGTCTACGCCATGCCGCCGTACGTCATCAACAACGACGAGCTCGACCAGCTCGTCGCCGGAATCGGAGCGGCGGTGCGTGCCGGATGAGTCGCTGGAGTGAGTGGCTGGACACCGAAGCCGCAGGGCGCGAGTCGGCAGGACTGACGCGACGGCTCCGCGCGCGTGCCGCCGACGACGCGACGATCGACCTCGCCGGCAACGACTACCTCGGCCTCGCCCGCGACCCCGCGGTCTCCCGTGCCGCAGCCGACGCGGCCCTGACCTGGGGCTCGGGAGCGAGCGCCTCGCGTCTCGTGACCGGCACCCTGGCCGTGCACGCAGAGCTCGAAGCCGAGCTGGCGGCCTACCTCGAACAGCCCGCTGCGCTGGTGTTCTCGACCGGCTACCACGCCAACCTGGCCGTCGTCACCGCCCTGGCCGACCGCACCACGCGGGTCATCTCGGATGCCCACATCCATGCGTCGCTCGTCGACGCGGTGCGCCTGTCGCGCGCCCAGCTGACCGTGGTGCCGCACAGCGACGTCGATGCGGTGCGCGCCGGCCTGGTCGCGGCCGAGGCAGCCGGAGAACGGGCGATGGTGCTCGTCGAGTCG
>NZ_JBMCZA010000186.1:0-1776 GCF_048654705.1 Nocardioides sp. CPCC 206348 | reverse complement strand
CCCCACGTCCTGGTCACGGCAACGCTGTCGAAGTCGCTGGGCAGCCAGGGTGGAGCGGTCCTCGGCTCCGCCGCCGTGCGCGAGCACCTGGTCAACCGGGCGCGCCCGTTCATCTTCGACACCGGCCTGGCACCTGCACCGACTGCTGGCGCGCTGGCCGCGCTGCGGGAGATCGTCGCGCGCCCCGAGCTGGCGCAGACCGTCCGGACCCGCGTCGCCGACCTGGCCGACGCCCTCGGCGTGGTCGCTCCGGCAGGCGCCGTGCTGTCGGTCCCGATGTCGTCGCCGCAGGCCGCCGTCGCCGCCCAGGCTGCTGCACTGGAGGCCGGGTTGCGTGTCGGCTGCTTCCGTCCGCCGTCGGTGCCGGACGGGATCTCGCGGTTGCGGATCACCGCCAGCGCCGGCATCCCCGAGGACGACTGGGCGCGCGCCGTCGCGACCCTCGTCGCCCTCGTCAAGGAACACCAGTGACCCGAGTCGTCGTCGTCACCGGCACCGACACCGGGGTCGGCAAGACCGTCGCGACGGCCGCCCTGGCCGCGCGCGAGGCCGCTGCGGGGAACCGGGTGCTCGTGGTGAAGCCGGTCCAGACCGGCGTCGGCGGCACGGACCCGGATCCCCACGACACCGCCACCGTGGCCGCGTTGAGCGGCGTCGAGGTGCTCGAGCTCGTCTCCCTCGACGAGCCCCTCGCGCCCGACACCGCCGCACGCCGCCAGGGTGTGGCGATCCCGACCGTGCGGGAGCACGTGTCGCGCATCCGCACCCTCCTGCCGTCGTACGACGTCGTGCTGGTCGAGGGCGCCGGCGGACTGCTGGTCCGGCTGGATGCCGAGGGCGGCACCCTGCTCGACATCGCGCGGGACCTGACGTTCGCCCTGCGGCGACGTACCGGCGACACCGTCTCCTCCCCCGTCGAGGTGTTCGTCGTGTGCCGGGCCGGCCTCGGCACGCTCAACCACACCGAGCTCACCGTGACCGCGCTCCGCGCCTGCCAGGTCGAGCCGGCCGGGCTGGTCATCGGGTCGTGGCCCGACCACCCGGCGCTGGCCGAGGAGTGCAACCGCACCGACCTCACCCGGATCACCGGCGTCCCGCTCGTCGCCGTCATCCCCGAGAACTCCGGCTCCCTCCCCCAGCCCGACTTCCTGGCCGCCGTACCGGGCTGGTTCGCCTGACGTCACGAAGTGTGGCAATTGGGCCCACGAAGTGTGCGTGTTGGGCCATCGAGATCTCGATGCATCACCACCCACTGACACTTCGGACCCCCAATTGCCACACTTCGTGCCTCACCAGAGCGGCGGGTGGCGGTCCTTCCAGGGCGCGGCGGCCTCGACCTGCGCGGCGAGCGAGAGCAGCAGCTCCTCCTCGGCGGGGCGGGCAGCGAGCATGATGCCGACCGGCAGGCCTTCGGGCGTGTGGTGGAGCGGGAGCGAGATCGCCGGCATGCCGGTGACGTTCCAGGCCGAGGTCCATGGGGTGAAGCGCTTCTGCGCCTCGAAGTCCGCGGCCGGGTCGGCGTCGTTGCGCAACGCGCCGACGGCGAGCGGCGGCGTGGCCAGGGTCGGCGTCAGCACGATGTCGTACGGCGCCAGGGCGACCAGCGCTTCGGCCGCGTACCGCCGCATCTGGCCGAGCGCCAGCCCGAACTCCGGCGCGCTGATGGCGGCACCGCGGTCGCCGAGCCAGCGCGTGAGCGGCCGCAGCGTGCCTCGCTTCCCGGCGTCCAGCGGCACCGTCGACAGCGCCGTCAGCACCGCCCAGCAGGTCTCGAAG
>NZ_JBMCZA010000185.1:9702-11142 GCF_048654705.1 Nocardioides sp. CPCC 206348 | reverse complement strand
CCACCGGGGGTGAAATGCACACTGGCCCGAACCCCTCCGGGGTCCGGGCCAGCGGCTTGGTGGTGTCAGCTGCCGTAGGTGAGGTAGCTGCGCTGGGTCGCGATGTGGCCGGCGACGTGCTTGGCGTCGTGCCAGACGCCCCAGATGAAGCTGGATCCGCGGCGCGAGAGCCAGGGCAGGCCGATGAAGTAGACGCCGGGCTCGGTGGAGACGCCGCGGTTGTGCTGCGGCTTGGCGGCTTCGTCGAAGGCGTCGACCTGGAGCCAGCTGTAGTCGGTGGCGAAGCCCGTGGCCCAGACGATCGAGGTGACGCCGGCTTCGGCGAGGTCGAGCTCGAGGCGCGGGTTGGTCGCGGCCTCCGGGTCCGGGCCGAGGATGCGGGCCTGCGGCTCCTCGGGCAGGTCGAGCCCGTTGGCCTCGACGTACGCGTCGGCGGCGTCGAGCAGGGCCAGGTAGTTCAGGTCGCCGCGGGTGATGTTGTCGGCGAGGTCGTCGCGGAACCGCAGCACGCCGTCGTCGTACGCATCGGTCAGTCCGACCAGGTTCACACCGAGGGCGGCCAGCGCGCGGAAGTCGACGGTGTGGCCGCCGCGCGCGCCGCTGACGGCGATGGTGACGTGCTCGGCGCCGGCGGCGGGGGTCTCGAGGTCCCACAGGCCGAGGACGCCGAGCCACCAGCAGAAGTCGCGGTCGCGGTAGCTGCGCGGCGGACGGTCGTGTGCGCCGACGGAGAGGTAGACCTCGCGGCCCGAGCGGCGGAGCTCGTCGGCGATCTGGACGCCGGAGGAGCCGGCGCCGACGACGAGGACGGCGCCCTCGGGCAGCTGCTGCGGGTTGCGGTAGCTGCTGGAGTGGATCTGCACGGGTACGGCGCCCTCGGGGACGATCTTCGGAAAGACCGGCCGCTGGAACGGGCCGGTCGCCGCGACGACGTAGCGCGCGTCGATGGTGCCGTCCGAGGTCTCGACGCGGAAGCCGCGCCGGCCCTGGTGGCGCGTCACCGAGGTGACCTCGACGCCGCACCGCACGGGGGCGGCGATCTTCTCGGCGTACGCCTGGAAGTAGTCGGCAACCTGGTCCTTGGTGGCGAACTCGTCGGCACCGACGTCCTGGAACTCGAGACCGGGGAAGCGGTCGTGCCAGGCGGGGCCGTTGGCGACCAGGGAGTCCCAGCGTCCCGTGCGCCAGCGCTCGGCGATCCGGTCACGCTCGAGCACGAGGTGCGGGACGCCGTTCTCGCTCAGGTGCTCGCTCATCGCCACGCCGGCCTGGCCGGCGCCGATGACGAGGACCTCGATCTCTTCGTTCGACATGCCGAGAATCCTCCGCCGCCCCGAACCCCCTGTCCAACAGATGTTGTCGGCCTTCTAGTTCGGTTCTGTTGATGCAGTGGCACGACCGGCGGTAGGTGACTACATCTGTTTCATCGATGAAGGTAGC
>NZ_JBMCZA010000185.1:8948-9692 GCF_048654705.1 Nocardioides sp. CPCC 206348 | reverse complement strand
GTTGTCGGCCTTCTAGTTCGGTTCTGTTGATGCAGTGGTACGGCGGGCGGATGGCGACTGCATCTGTTTCATCGATGAAGGTAGTCAGAAACATCTGTTGGACACATGGCCCCCGGTGGAGTGGACTGTTCCCGTGGAGATCAACAAGAGCATCGTCGCCGGCGGGCACACCCGCATCCGTCCGTTCAACACGGGCGCCACCTACCCCGAGCAGAACCTCGACAACGACCTCTGCCAGGCCGTCGTCGCCGGTAACACCGTGTACGTCCGCGGCCAGATCGGCCAGGACCTCGACACGAGCGAGTCGGTAGGTATCGGTGACGTCGAGGCGCAGACCGAGCGCGCGATGGCGAACATCGACATGCTCCTCAAGGAGTCCGGTGCCCGGATGGAGCACCTGGTCAAGCTGACCATCTACATCGTCGACCCGCGCTACCGCGAGACCGTCTACCGCACCATCGGCCGCTGGACCAAGGGCGTGCACCCCATCTCGACCGGACTCGTCGTCTCGGCCCTGGCCCGGCCCGAGTGGCTCGTCGAGGTCGACGCGATCGCCGTCATCCCCGAGGATGCACGGTGACCTTCTCGGTCCTCGCCACCGACGGCCGTGGCGCCGTCGGCATCGCCGTCACCTCCTCCAGCCCGGCCGTCGCTGCCCGGTGCATCCACCTGCGCCCCGGCGTCGGTGGGGCGTCGTCGCAGAACATCACCGACCCGCGCCTGGGGACCGAGCTCCTCGACGCA
>NZ_JBMCZA010000185.1:8584-8938 GCF_048654705.1 Nocardioides sp. CPCC 206348 | reverse complement strand
GTCGCTGCCCGGTGCATCCACCTGCGCCCCGGCGTCGGCGGGGCGTCCTCGCAGAACATCACGGACCCGCGCCTGGGGACCGAGCTCCTCGACGCGCTCGAGTCCGGCCTTGACGCACGCAGCGCCCTGGCAGCGGTCGTCAACGACCGTGAGCTGGTCGAGTACCGCCAGCTCACCGTCCTCGAGCTCAACGGCAATGGCGCGGCCTTCTCCGGGTCCGAGTCGCTCGGCGTCCACCACGACGTCGTGGGCGCCGGCGTGGTCGCCGCGGGCAACATGCTCGCCAGCACTGACGTCATCGATGCCGTCGCGAAGGGCTTCGAGTCCGCCGACGGCGAGCTCGAGGAGCGCCTG
>NZ_JBMCZA010000185.1:6536-8544 GCF_048654705.1 Nocardioides sp. CPCC 206348 | reverse complement strand
CTCTCCGTCGTGCGCGACGTGGCCTGGCGCGTGACCGACCTGCGCGTGGACTGGAGCGAGCAGCCGATCGCGGACCTCGCTGCCCTCCTCGACGTCTGGCTCCCGCAGCGCGACGACTACGTGACCCGCGGGCTCGACCCGACCGCCGCACCGTCGTACGGCGTCCCCGGGGACGAGTGACAATGCCCCGCACCGCGCACGACCGGGCCGCCGGCGCCATCGCCGCCGATGCCGGCCGACTCATCGACCTCTCCGAGCTGCTGCACGCGAACCCGGAAACGGCCTGGGAGGAGCACAACTCGTCCCGCTGGGTCGCCGATGCCCTCGACGAGGCCGGCTTCACGGTGACGCCGTCGTACCTCGGCCTGGAGACGGCCTTCCTGGCCACCTACGGCAGCGGCCCGTTCCGCCTGGGCCTGTGTGCCGAGTACGACGCCCTTCCCGGACTCGGGCACGCCTGCGGGCACAACCTGATCTCGGCCATCACGGTCGGTGCCGCGCGGGCCCTCGCGCCGCTGGCTGATGCCGCGGGCCTGACCATCGAGGTCTACGGCACGCCGGCCGAGGAGGGTGGTGGCGGCAAGATCGAGCTGCTGGAGCGCGGCGCGTTCGCCGGGCTGGACCTGGCGATGATGGCGCACCCGGCGCCGGTCGACGTCGCCGAGGCCGAGCCGTTCGCGGTGTCGCACTCCCACATCACCTACCAGGGCAAGGGCGCCCACGCGGCCGCCTATCCCGAGCAGGGCATCAACGCCGCCGATGCGTTCACGATCGCGCAGGTCGCCGTCGGCCTGCTGCGCCAGCAGCTGCCGCCGACCGTGCGCGTCCACGGCGTGATGACCAACGGGGGAGAGGCGCCGAACGCCATCCCCGCCCGCACCGAGGGCCGCTGGTACGTCCGGGCCGAGTCCCTCGACCAGCTCGCCACCACCGAGGAGAAGGTCTGGCGGTGCTTCGAGGCAGGAGCCCTCGCCACCGGTGCGAGCCTCGACATCACCCCGGAGAGCAAGCCGTACGCCGAGTTCCGCGCCTTCCAGCCGGCCGTCGACGCCTACGTGCGCAACGCCGAGAGCCTGGGGCGCGTCTTCGACCCGGGCACGCCCGCCCGGCGGATGAACCGCGCCTCGACGGACATGGGCAACGTGTCCCAGGTCGTGCCGGCCATCCACCCCTACATCGGCATCGGGTCCCTCCCTGCCCTCAACCACCAACCCGAGTTCGCTGCCCACTGCGTCGGCGGTGACGCCGAGAAGGCGTTGCTCGACGCCGCGACCGCCCTCGCCTGGACAGCGCTCGACATCGCCGAGGAGCACCAACGATGACCATCGCGACCCGCACCGAGCACGACTCCCTCGGCCCGCACGAGGTGCCGGCCGACGCCTACTGGGGCGTCCACACCGCCCGTGCCCTGACGAACTTCCCGATCAGCGGCACGCCCGTCGGCGTCCACCGCGAGCTCGTCGCGGCCCTCGGTGCCGTCAAGCTCGCCGCAGCACGTGCGAACCACGAGCTCGGCCTGCTCGACGACCGCCGCTTCGAAGCGATCGCGGCGGCAGCGGACGACGTACGCACGGGGAAGCTGGACGACCAGTTCGTCGTCGACGTCATCCAGGGAGGTGCCGGGACCTCGACGAACATGAACGCCAACGAGGTCATCGCCAACCGGGCCCTGGAGATCCTCGGCCTGCCGCGGGGCCGGTACGACGAGATCCACCCGCTCGACCACGTGAACCGCTGCCAGTCGACCAACGACGTCTACCCGACCGCCGTACGCCTTGCGCTGCTGACCGTCATCGAGTGGCTGGCCGTGTCGACGGCCGACCTGGCCGCCTCCTTCGCCGCCAAGGCGGCGGAGTTCCGGACGGTGCCCAAGATGGGCCGGACCCAGCTCCAGGACGCCGTACCGATGACGGTCGGACAGGAGCTCGGCGCGTTCGCGGTCACGCTGCTCGAGGAGCAGGCCCGCCTCGACGACTCCCGCGGGCTGCTGTGCGAGATCAACCTCGGC
>NZ_JBMCZA010000185.1:5645-6493 GCF_048654705.1 Nocardioides sp. CPCC 206348 | reverse complement strand
CACCTGGCCGAGATCACCGGGCAGCCGGTCGTCGGCGCCGGCGACCTCGTCGAGGCCACCAGCGACACCGGCGCGTTCGTCCAGGTCTCCGGTGTGCTGAAGCGGGTCGTCGTCAAGGCATCCAAGATCTGCAACGACCTGCGACTGCTGTCCTCCGGACCCCAGGCCGGCTTCGGCGAGCTCCAGCTCCCCGCACGCCAGGCGGGTTCGAGCATCATGCCGGGCAAGGTCAACCCCGTCGTCCCGGAGATGGTCAACCAGGTCGCCTACTGGGTGATCGGCAACGACCTGACCGTCACCATGGCCGCCGAGAGCGGACAGCTGCAGCTCAACGCCTTCGAGCCGATCATCTGCCACAGCCTGCTCCAGGGCTTCACCTGGACGGCCGCCGCGTTCGACTCGCTGCGCGAGCTGTGCGTCGACGGCATCACCGTCGACGCCGCCAAGCTCGCCGCGGTCGTCGCCGGCAACGCCGGCCTGGTCACCGCGCTGACGCCCCTGCTGGGCTACGCGCGGTCGGCCGAGATCGCCAAGGCCGCGCTCAGCGGCGCCGGCGACGTGCGGGGGCTCGCCCTCGCCGGCGGCGGCGTGGACGCCGACGTCCTCGACGCCCTGCTGCACCCCGAGACCCTCGCGAACCTGGAGCCGGGAGCGCTACGGGCCTGACCTGCGGCAGGATGAGCGCCATGGCGGAGGTCGGCTTCACCCTGACACAGCTGCGGTACTTCGCCGCGGCCGCCGAGCTGGGCAGCATGACGGCCGCGTCGCGGCAGCTCATGGTGTCCCAGTCGGCCATCTCCACGGCGGTCGCGCAGCTGGAGAAGGAGCTCGGCGTCCAGCTGTTGCTG
>NZ_JBMCZA010000185.1:3265-5570 GCF_048654705.1 Nocardioides sp. CPCC 206348 | reverse complement strand
CAGGCGCTCGTGGGCGACCTCGCCGTCGGCTGCTTCACGACCCTGGGGCCCTTCGAGCTGCCTCGGCTCCTCGCTGCCTGCGCCGAGGAGCACCCCGGCATCCACGTCTCGGTGGTGGAGGACGAGCACGCTGCACTGAAGCAGGCGCTGCGCTCCGGTGCCTGCGAGCTGGCCCTGATGTACGGCTACGACCTCGACGAGGACATCGACCACGTCCGGGTCGGCGTCGCAGCGCCGTACGTCCTGGTGGCCAAGGGGCACCGCCTCGCGCGCCGCAAGAAGGTCGCGCTCAAGGACCTGGCCGAGGAGCCGATGGTCCTGCTCGACCTCCCGCACAGCGGCCAGTACCTCGAGCGGCTGGTCGAGTCGGCCGGCTTCCACCCCCAGATCCGGCACCGTACGGCGGGCTTCGAGACCGTCCGCGCCATGGTGGCCAACGGGCAGGGCTGGTCCGTGCTCAACCAGCGCCCGGCGAGCAACATCACCTACGACGGGGCCGAGGTGGTCACCCTCGAGATCTCCGACCCGCTCGAACCGCTGGAGGTCGTGCTCACGTCGATGAAGGGCGTGCGGTTGACCGCTCGCGCCCAGGCGTTCGTGCGGTCGTCCTCCCGGGCGGCGCGCCAACGGGCAGGTCGCTGAACGCGACCTGCCCGTCGGGCCGAACAAAGCTCAGACAGCGACCGGCGCTGCCACCTCGCTCGCCGCGAGCTTCCGGCCACGCGCCAGGGCGTAGTACACCGGACCGGTGACGACCAGGCCGATGATCCAGCTGAGGTCGGCGCCGTTCAGCTCACCGGCCACCGGGCCGGCGTACAGAGGCGTGTTCATGAACGGGATCTGGACCAGGATGCCGATGGCGTAGGCGAAGAGTGCCTTGCCGTTGAACCGGCCGTAGATCCCGCCGTCGGCGGCGAAGATCGAGGCGAGGTCGTACTTGCCGCGGTGGATCAGGTAGAAGTCGATCAGGTTGATCGCGGTCCACGGAACCAGCACGACCAGCAGGGCCAGCACGATGTCGACGAAGTGCGAGATGAAGTCGCCCGAGACACCGATCGCGAAGTACGTCGACGCGATGATCACGGCCACCGAGAGCACCACGCGGGAGCGGGCCGTCGGGATCCACTGGGCGACGAACGTCTGGACGCAGGTGATGACCGCGAGGACGGTGCCGTACAGGTTGAGCGCGTTGTGGCTGATCACCGACAGCAGGAACAGCACCAGCAGGAGCGGCCCGAGCAGGCCGGTGGTGTCGCGGACGCCGGTCATCACGTCGGAGCCCGACGTCATCGCGAGGGCGACGATCGCACCGAAGACGAACGGCAGGATCGAACCGAGGGTGCAGCCCAGGTAGGTGGCGTTGAACGTGGCGCGCACGCCCACGTCAGCAGGCAGATACCGCGAGTAGTCCGAGACGTACGGCGCGAAGGCGATCTGCCAGAGCGCGGCGAGCGACACGGTGGCCAGGAAGCCGGCCGTGGTGTAGCTGCCCTGGCTCCAGAAGGTGGCGGGGACGCCGGAGGCGAAGATCGCGACCGTGCCGAGCACGATGCCGATGCCGAGGACCCAGGTGGCGACCTTGTTGAGCGCGTGGATGAAGCGGTAGCCGATCACGCAGATCAGGCCCGAACCGAGGGCGCCGATGACGATGCCTGTCGAGACGGGCACGGGCTCGGCGATGCCGTGCAGGGACTGCCCGGCGAGCACGATGTTCGAGGCGAAGAACGCCAGGTACATCACGGCGGCGATCACCACTACGATGAGGGCGCCGAACGAACCGAACTGGCCGCGGCTCTGGATCATCTGCGGGATCCCCATCTGGGGGCCCTGGGCGGAGTGCAGTGCCATGAAGACACCGCCCACCAGGTGGCCGACCACGATGGCGACGATGCACCACAGCAGGTCGAGCCCGAAGACGGTGACGCCGGCGGCGCCGGTGACGACGGGCAACGGGGCGATGTTGGTCCCGAACCACAGCGTGAACAGGTCACGCACCTTCCCGTGGCGGTCCTCGGGCGGTACGTAACCGATGGTGTGTTTCTCGACGACGGTCTGATCGTTCATGATTCTTCTCCAAGTGTGAGGCGCACCACCATGGTCGTGAACACCTCAGTCACCTGGCAAACGAATCCTTTGGGCGCAAGTCATCGGCTGAACAGATGACCCGCCGTGCCGGACCTGTCGTCAGGACACCCGCACCAGCACGTCGGTCGTCAGGTCCGCGATCGACCGGTAGCCGTTGAGGCCCATGGTCAGGTCGGCCTCGGCGAGCAGGCACTTGAGCACGTGCTCGGCGCCCGCCGCG
>NZ_JBMCZA010000185.1:0-3239 GCF_048654705.1 Nocardioides sp. CPCC 206348 | reverse complement strand
AGGGGCGGCCGACTGCGACCGCGGTGGCACCCAGGGCGAGCGCCTTGACGACGTCGACTCCGGTGCGCACGCCGGAGTCGAAGATGACCGGCATCCCCTCGGCGGCGTCGACGACGGCCGGAAGGAAGTCGAGCGCGGGTGCGCTGGCGGCCTGGCGACCGCCGTGGTTCGAGCAGTAGATGCCGTCGACACCGGCATCCCGCG
This sequence comes from Nocardioides sp. CPCC 206348, assembly GCF_048654705.1. Taxonomy (NCBI): domain Bacteria; kingdom Bacillati; phylum Actinomycetota; class Actinomycetes; order Propionibacteriales; family Nocardioidaceae; genus Nocardioides; species Nocardioides sp. CPCC 206348. The sequence continues at coordinate 3,035 of NZ_JBMCZA010000185.1, read as the reverse complement.
CCCGTCGTACGTCGTCGGGGTGGCAGATGCCCTTGAGCAGCAGCGGCAGGTCGGTCAGCCCGCGCAGCCACGCCAGGTCGTCCCAGGACAGGGCCGGGTTGCCGAATGTCAGGGCCCACGCGAAGGTCGCGGCTGCCGGGTCCTCCTCGGGCGACTTCTCCAGGCGACTGCGGAAGACGGGGTCGGAGAAGTAGTTGGCCAGGCAGAGTCCCTGCAGTTGCGGCATGGCAGCGTGCTGCAGGTCGCGAGGACGCCACCCGAGGGTCCACGTGTCGAGGGTGACGACGATCCCCGCGTAGCCGGCCGCCTCGGCCCGTCGTACGAAGCTCTCCGCGAGCTCGCGGTCGTTGGGCGTGTAGAGCTGGTAGAAACCGGGGGTCTCGCCGAGGGCAGCGGCGACGTCCTCCATCGGGTCCTGGGTGAGGGTCGAGGCGATCATCGGTACGCCGGTCGCGGCCGCCGCCTTCGCCACCTCGAGGTCACCGTGCTGGTCCTCGTGCATGATCCCCACGACGCCGATCGGCGCCATCAGCAGGGGAGTCGGGTACTGCCGCCCGAACAGCTCGACCGACAGGTCCCGCTCGGCGGCACCGGACAGCATCCGGGGTACGACGCCCCACCGCTCGAAGGCCGTGACGTTGCCCCGCTGTGTGCCCTCGTCGCCCGCCCCGCCGGCGACGTAGTCGTAGAGCACCGGGTCGAGCAGCTCCTTCGCCTGTGCCTCGAGCGCGGCGAAGGTCACCGGGTACGGCGGCTTCTGGCCGCTCAGCCCGGTGAGGTAGATGCCCATGTTGAAGTCGGAGAAGTTCGGCATGGCGCGAGCATGCCAGATCCGTCCCGGTGGTTGAGGTGCGAGCGAAGCGAGCCTCGAAACCCCTTCGGTTGGGGTGACTGCGGGGAGTCGAACCCCGACCTCCTGGGCCACATCCAGGTGTGCAGATACCGCTACACCACAGTCACAGTGCCCCCTCCAGGAATCGAACCTGGATCCTCGCCTTCGTAGGGCGATGTCGTCTCCGTTGGACCAAGGAGGCTGGTTGCCCCTGTGACGCCGGGGCTCGCGTTCATGCGACGGCGGCCTTCCTCGGCCGACCGCGGCGCCGGACGGTCTCGATCTGCTTGCCGCCCTCGAGGAGGACGCCACCCCAGACACCCCACTCGCCACGGCTGGTGCCGAGGGCGAGGCAGAGGGTCCGGACACCGCACGGGTTGCAGATCTCGAGCGCGGCAGCAAGGGTCTCGTCGTCGCAGGGATCGAAGATCTCCGGATCCTCGTGCCCCTCGCACCGCCACGCGATGCCCGGCGACCGCGGCGTCGGGTGGGTGAAGGCGATGGTCACGCCCTTGGTGTTGAGGTCGCCCCGCTCGTCCGCGGAGTACGACGCCGGGGTGGTGGCCGTGTGCGGCCACCCGTTCTTCGTCTCCACGCCGGTCACCTCCTTGGGCTTGTCGGGGCATGGTCATTGGCTGGTTGCCGGGCTGGTCATGGGGCTGGATCGGTACACCGTCTCGGACTCGAACCGAGGACCTTCGACTTAAGAGGACGCCGCTCTACCAACTGAGCTAACGGTGCGTAGCGGGGCCACGAGTCGAACGTGGGCCGACGGGCTTATGAGACCCATGGCGTCTCCCGACACCCGCTTGGTCCCGCCGGGGCGGGAGTTGCTGCTCGACCAGGGCTCGAACCTGGGACCTCCCGGGTAACAACCGGGCGCTCTGCCAACTGAGCTATCGAGCATCGTGCTCCAGGAGCACGTCGTCGGATTGGCGGGACTCGAACCCGCGATTCCCTGCACCCGAAGCAGGTGGGATGCCGCTTCCCTACAACCCGTGGGTGCCCGCCCCGGGATTCGAACCCGGACGCCCTGGGGACACGGCGTCCTGAACGCCGCGCGTCTACCGTTCCGCCAGGCGGGCGTGGTGCTCACCGGGGGAGTCGAACCCCCACGTCCCGAAGGACACGCGGCCCTCAACCGCGACCGTCTACCAGTTCCGGCAGGTGAGCAGGTGGTGCTTCTCGTACCCCCACCGGGAGTCGAACCCGGACGAACGGACTGAGAATCCGGCAGGCTGCCGCTACCTCATGGGGGCGCAAGCGGAAGGCGGAGGAGTCGAACCTCATGGCTCGCACCACGACCCAGGTAGCAACCGGGCGCCGGGCCGCCCCGGCATCACCTTCCAGAATGTGCTGTCCACTGTTCAGTTGGTCCCGCTTCCGGCGAATGCCGGATCCGGGTGGGGAGAGGTCGCCCACGGCCGTATGACCGTTAGCCCGGTGCCGCCTGCTTCCCGGCCTCTCGGCCAGGTCGCGGGTCCGGTGCCCGTGGGACCTTCCACCTTGGTGTTGGAGTTGTTTGTCGAGCTGCCCGCACATGCAGAAGGGCCGCCCCGATGAGGCCTGTCCCAGGTCGGTGGTGACCTGTGGACGTTCGCCTCGCTGGAGCGGCCCGGTGTTCCCGGTGCGTGAGGGCACCTAGAGGGGCGGCTCCAGCTGGCCCAGCAGCTGATTGCGCTTGGCCATGTTCGAGGGCTCATAGCCTTCGAGGGGTCGCCGGAGGAGGGCAGCGTCGAGCGCACAGGTCGCATTGCGACTCGTGGCGACCGGGAGATGGTGGATGCCCACAGCCCTGCCCTTCCTGCTCGTCCTCGATCGACCGGCCGGGTGGCTCGGTCGTGCCCAAGGTTAGGGGCGGCCCGCCGTACCGGCCTAACGATTTACGCGAGTTGGGGTTTGTCACGCGCGAGTTGGGGTTTGTCGACGTACGTCGGCGGTGACAAACCCCAACTCGGCGGTGACAAACCCCAACTCGGCGTCAGAAGGCGCTGATGCCCGTGAGGGACCGCCCGATCAGCAGCTTCTGGATCTGGCTGGTGCCTTCGTAGAGGGTCGTCACGCGGGCATCGCGCAAGGCCTTGCCGACGGGGAACTCGTCGACGTACCCGTAGCCGCCGAAGACCTGGACCGCCTGGTTGGCCGCGCGGACCGAGGCCTCGGAGGCGAACAGCTTGGCCATCGACGCGGCCGTCCCGAACGG
>NZ_JBMCZA010000184.1:437-527 GCF_048654705.1 Nocardioides sp. CPCC 206348 | reverse complement strand
GTCGCGACGAAGGTTCGTTCCTGCGCCTCGTCGAGCGACATCTCCCCCGCCAGCGCGGCCATCACCTGGCGGTAGCCGATGGCGACCCGC
>NZ_JBMCZA010000184.1:0-287 GCF_048654705.1 Nocardioides sp. CPCC 206348 | reverse complement strand
GCGCTGTAGGGCTCGCCGGTCAGCTCGATCACCTCGAGCGCCCGCACGATGCGGCGGCCGTTCTCCCCGATCCGTTCGGCGGCCACGGGATCGAGCGCCCGCAGCCGGGCGTTCATCGCCATGGCACCGACCTGTTCGAGCTCGGCCTCCAGCCGCTCGCGCACCGCCGTGTCGGTCCCGGGGAAGTCGAACTGGTCGAGGATCACCCGCGTGTAGAGGCCCGATCCGCCGACCAGCACGGGCGTCACGGCGCGAGCGCGCAGCTCCGCGATCGCCGTCCGCGCCCA
>NZ_JBMCZA010000183.1:58126-63691 GCF_048654705.1 Nocardioides sp. CPCC 206348 | reverse complement strand
TGGGTGGCCGATCCCGGCCGACCCGTGGCTACCAGTGCACGCCCCTGAACAACTGGGCGAGCAGCATCTGCTCGGTCTCCCGGCGGTTCGACTCCGGAGCCTCCTCGGCTGCCGCAGCGGCCGGTGAGGTGGTCTCCTTGCCCTTCGCCGCAGCGGAGTCCGGGAACACCTGGTAGGCCAGGTTGAGCACCTTGAACGCGGTCTTGGGTGCCAGCGTGTGGGCCAGTGCACCGGCCGTGCCGAACGACGTGTTGATCTCGTGCGGCTTCTCGACCATCGCCCGGATCACGATGTCGGCGGCCTGGGACGGCGAGATGGTGGGGAACTTGTCGTACATCTTGGTCGGCGCGATCATCGGCGTCCGCACCAGCGGCATGTGCACGTTGGTGAAGGTGATGCCGTGGCCGACGACCTCGGAGGACACGACGTTGCTCCAGGCGTCGAGCGCTGCCTTGGAGGCGACGTAGGCCGAGAACCGCGGCGGGTTGGTCTGCACGCCGATCGAGGAGATGTTGACGATGTGGCCGGACCGCTGCGTGTGCAGCTGCGGCATCAGGCCGATCAGCAGCCGGATCGCGCCGAAGTAGTTCAGCTGCATCGTGCGCTCGAAGTCGTGGAAGCGGTCCTGCGACAGCTTCAGCGAGCGCCGGATCGACCGGCCGGCGTTGTTGATGACGAAGTCGACGCTGGGCAGGTCGCGCACCAGCTGCTCGCACAACCGGTCGATGGCCTCGAGGTCGGACAGGTCGCAGGGGAACACGTGGGCCTGGCCGCCGCGGACCTCGATCGCGGACTTGATGTCCTCGAGCTTCTCCTTGCCGCGGGCGACCAGCACCGGGATGCCGCCGGCCTGGGCGACCTTGAACGCCACGACCTTGCCGATGCCCGAGGAAGCACCCGTGATGACGACGTACTTGTCCTTGAGCGCTGCGATGGCCTTCGTGTCGCGCGCGAGGGTGTCGTCGAGGTTCTCCTCCCAGTGCGCCCACAGCGCCCGGGCGTAGGTCTCGAGCGGCGGCACGCTGATGCCGGATCCGGCGAGCGCCTTCTCGGTGATCCGCGAGTCGAACACCGACGGGAACGACGTGTGGGCCAGGGCCTCGGCGGGCAGCCCGAGGCGACCGATGGTCTGGTCCAGTGCCATCTGGCCGGGAGCCGAGCGGACCACGGCCTTGATCATGTTGCTCGGGCGCAGCTGGCGGGGGATCAGCCCGAGGGGACCCGCGCTCGTGACGCTGCGGTCGATCGGCGTCGCGAACCGGGGCGCACCGGCCGCCGTACAGAAGGCGTTGATCATCTCGGCCACCGGCTGGGGCTCGGGGTAGACCAGGTGGAACGCCTCGCCGTCGCGGTCGGGGAGGTGGGCGAGGTGGTCCATCGCCTTGGCGACGTAGTCGACGGGCACGATGTTGGTGTCACCGAGGTCGACGCCGACCAGCGGCAGCCATGCCGGCAGGTTGTCGCGCAGCCGCTTGATCAGCGGGAACAGGTAGTACGGGCCGTCGATCTTGTCCATCGCGCCGGTCTCGGAATGGCCGACCACGATCGCGGGTCGGTAGATCCGCCACGGGATCTTCGCCTCGTCGCGGACCAGCTTCTCGGAGGCGTACTTCGTCCGGTGGTACGGCGACGGGAACGGCTGGCCCTCCTCGAACATCGTCTCGTCGAACCGGCCGTGGTAGTCGCCGGCCGCGGCGACCGAGGACACCTGGTGGAAGCAGCCGGCCTCCAGCTTCTCGGCCAGGCCGAGCGCGTGACGAGTGCCGTCGATGTTCATGGCGTCGTTCGTCGCGTCGTCGGCGGTGATGTCGTAGATCGCCGCGAGGTGGAAGAAGTGCTTGATCGAGCCGACGTGCTCGCTGATCCACTCCGGATCGACGCCGAGGTCGGGCTTGCTCAGGTCACCGAGCACCGGGCGGACCCGGGTGGAACCCGACTGGCGGACCAACGCCTCCATCTTCTTGAGGGAGGACGGGCGGACGAGTACGTAGATCGGCCCCTCGCGACGGTCGAGCAGGTCAGCGACGAGGTGGCGACCGATGAAACCGGTCGCGCCGGTGACGAAATAAGCCATGGGCGCAGGCTACTCCTGAGTAGCCGTCCGCAACCACGGACTACGCCTGATCGGAACCACCGAACATGATCTCGTCCCAGCTCGGCACCGATGCACGGCCGCGCTTCTTCTGCACGGCCCGGCGGTGGCGGGCAGCCTCGGCCTCACGCTCGGCCTCGGTGGGACCGGAGTCGGCAACCAGCGGCTGGTCGGCCGTCGCCCGGATCGGCTCGTCGTACTCGACGGCGGCAGCGGGGACGTCGACCTCGGGCCCAGCGGGCTCGGTGGCCTCGCGGGTGACCAGGTCCAGGGCGTCGTCGCCGAGCGGCAGGGTGGCGCCCAGGTCGCCGCCGAGGGGGAGCTCCTCGGCCGGCACCGAGGTGAGCCGGCGCTCGCGCACCTGGCGCAGCTCGTCGCGCGCTGCGGGCACGGCGGGGGCCTCGAGCACCTCGCCGATGAGCCAGCGGGCGTCGTCGTTGTCGGTGAGGACGTAGTTGCCGGGCGCGTCGTAGGTGAAGCGGGCGGTGCCGTTGCGCTCCCCGGACGTGTAGGTGCCGGTGAGTACCCAGCGTCCGGTCTCACGGCGGTACGCGTCCCACGTGACGCCGGTCGGGTCGGCACCGATGGCGCGCAGCTGCGCGGCCACGGCGTCGCCGAGGACCCGGCTCTGCGTGTGGGCCGTCGTCTCGCCCGGAGTACGACGGATCGACGCCTTCTGCGCACGCTCGGCCACGTGCTCGCGCTCGGCGAGGACCGGCGCGATGTAGGGCATGATCGCGTCGACCGTGGTCCCGGCCGCCTGGGCGACGGTCTCCGCGGACTCGCCTGCGCGGATGCGGATCTGGATCTCGCGGGGACGGATGCTGCTGCTCATCTTGATCTCCAACTGGCCGAGACGGGTGGTCTCACCGCGCACCGCAGCGCGGAGGTCGGGCGTGATGTCGAGGGTGAACTCGGCGCCCTGGTCGTCCACCAGCAGCAGGCGCTGACGGTCGGGACTGATGCCGGCGAGATCAAGTCGGGACGAGCCGTTGCCGGCCTGGTCCGCCTTGTCCGCCATCGTGTCCTCGGTTGTCTGCCTGGGGGAGTCCTGCCTGGTGCCGGGGTGGTGCTCCGGTTCGGACGAGCCTACGCCCGGGGAACCCCCGGATCGGGTTGCGGCCCCGGCGTGTGGCGACGTGTCGACATTTTGCCGGGGCAGTTGCCCGCCGAATCAGCGGTCACGACCAGCTCACGGCCAGCTCACGACCAGCTCACGACCAGATGGCCCGGCCGCGGACGTACTGCCAGCCCTCGTTGTCCCGCCGGAACCGGCTGGTCTCGTGCAGGTCGCCCGCCACGCCGTCACGGAGGTAGCCGGCCCGGAACTCGACCACGCCGCGTCGATCCGTCGGCCCGCCGGCGTCGGTCGCGAGGACCTCGAGCCCGGTCCAGCGCAGTGCGTCGTCGAGCTCGAGCGACGCGGGACGGGTGGCCGGGTGCCAGGTCGCCAGCAGGTACCCGACGCAGCCGGCGTCGCCGACCACGAACGCGGAGTACCGCGAGCGCATCAGTTCCTCGGCGGTCGCCGGCGACGCAGCGCCCCGGTGGAACGGGCGGCAGCAGGCGTCGTACCCCTTGCCGGACGAGCAGGGACAGGCCTTCGTCGTACCCACGCCTGACCAATTCCGGTCAGGCGCCGAGGACGCGGTCGAGGTACGGGTTGGTGAACACCCGGTCCGGGTCGAGTCGTTCGCGCAGCGCGAGGAAGTCACCGAAGCGGGGGTAGAGCGGCGCGAGGTCGTCCGCGTCCAGGGAGTGCAGCTTGCCCCAGTGCGGCCGGCCGCCGTGGTCGCGCATGACCGACTCCATGAGCGTGAAGTAGGCCTCGTGGTCGGCCCGGTGGTGGGTGTGGAAGGCCAGGTAGAACGAGTCGCGTCCGTACGACGTCGACAGGGGTACGTCGTCCGCCGGCGCCACCCGGATCTCGACCGGGAACGACACCGAGAGCCCGGACCGCTCGAAGGCGGCCCGGCACTCGCTCAATGCGACCAGGCCGGCCTCGCGGGGCACGGCGTACTCCATCTCGCGGAAGACCACGCGCCGCTCGGTCGTGAAGACCCGGTGCGCGAGGTCCGAGTAGGTCCGCGCCCCGATCATCCGCGCCGCGAACCTGTTGGCGGCGGGGATGGCTCGCGGTGCCCGGTTGAGCGCGGCGGTCTGGGCTCCGAAGACGGTGTTGGCGAGCAGGTCGTCGTCGACCCACGACCGCCAGCGGGGCAGTGGTTCGGCGACCGAGAGGTCGGTGCCGCTGCGGGTGTAGCTCTTGGTGAGCAGCCGGTCCGCGTGCGGGAACCAGTACATGTCGACGTGGTCGCTCGCCGCCGTCAGGTCGTCGAAGCCGGCCATGCCCTCCTCCCACGACATCGGCCTCTCCTCGGCGCGGAGCACGAAGAGCGGCTCCACCGCGAAGGTGATGGCGGTCAGCACGCCGAGCGCACCGAGGCCCACCCGCGCCAGGTCGAGCACGTCCGCATTCTCCGAGGCCGAGGCCCGCAGGATCTCGCCCGTGCCCGTCACGAGCTCCAGTCCGACCACCTGGGCGGCCAGGCCCGAGGCCCGCCCTCCCGTGCCGTGCGTGCCGGTCGAGATCGCCCCCGCCAGGGTCTGCTCGGCGATGTCGCCCATGTTGTGCAGGCTCAGCCCGAGGCGTTCCAGCTCGGCGTTGAACACCTTCAGCTGGGTGCCGGCGAGCGCGGTGACGGTCATGGCGACGCGATCGACCTCGAGGATGCCGCGCATCCGGTCGGGCAGGAGCTGGACGTGCGCGGGCTTCGCGATCGCCGTGAAGCTGTGCCCGGTGCCGGCAGCCTTGACGGTCCGGCCGGCCGTGCGCGCCTCGACGACGGCGGTGCGGACCTCTTCGGCATCGTCGGGTGTGATCACCTGCAGCCCGGAGGCCGACTCGAGGCCGGACCAGTTATGCCAGGTGCTCGGAGGGGTCCGGTGACGCGTCTTCATGGGACGGCACCGTAGCCGGAACCCGGGTGGCCAGGGCGCCGAGCAGGGCGAGCGCGCCGCCGACGCCGCAGACGAGGTACGCCGGCGAGGCGCCCTCGGCGTCGATGAGCACCCCCGCGATCGCAGCTCCGGGAGCCAGTCCCGCGGCGAGCCCGGTGCCGATGATGGCCATGCCCTCGGTGAGCCGGGCAGGCGGCAGCACCTGCTCGGCGAGCGACATGGTGGCGATCAGGGTCGGCGAGATCGCGAAGCCGCCGACGAGCAGCACGACGCCCATCACCGGGATGGACGGCACCAGCGGCAGGGGAGCCATGGCCAGGAGCATGCCGAAGGCGCCCACGCGCAACCGAACGAGCGGTCCGTGTCGCCAGACGATGGCCCCGGACACGACCCCGGCCACGAGGCTGCCGAAGGCCCAGATCGCCAGCAGGAAACCGGCGGCGGACTTCCGGCCGTTCTCGTCGGCGAAGGCGACGGTGACGACCTCGGCCGCTCCGAACAGGATGCCGAGG
>NZ_JBMCZA010000183.1:47987-58065 GCF_048654705.1 Nocardioides sp. CPCC 206348 | reverse complement strand
CGGCGGGTGCGCGGGCGGCTCGGTGCCCCGCTGCGCGGAGAACGCGTACGTCCCGAGCACACCGGTGACCAGTGCGGCGCCGAGGCCGGCGAGGGGGTGCACCCCGGTCGCCAGCATCGTGACGGCGATCGGACCCACGAGGAACACCGTCTCGTCGGCCACCGCCTCGAAGGAGAACGCGGTGTGCAGCCGGGCGGGCTGGTCCGCGAGGGTGTGGGACCAGCGGGCCCGGACGCAGGTGCCGACCGACGGGAGGGCGGCGCCGGCGATGGCGGCGCAGGCGTAGGTGGTCCAGACCGGCCAGTCCCAGCGCAGCGAGCCCATCGCCAGGACCAGGCCCACGCCCCACACGGTGATGACCGCGGGCAGGACCCGGCTCTGTCCGACCCGGTCGAGCAGGCGGCCCTGCGGGATCGCGAACAGGGCGTTGGCGATCAGCGCCACGGCGGAGACCGAGCCGGCGAAGCCGTAGGACCCGGTCTCGTGCTCGGCGAGCAGGACGATGCCGAGACCGACCATGGAGATCGGCAGTCGGGCGATCAGGCCGGTGAGGCTGAACAGCGCCGTGGAGGGCGTGAAGATCTGACGGTAGGACTCGAGCATCGCCCCTTCATCCTGCTCCCTACGATGGGGGCGTGCCGAATCCGGAGACCGATGTCCAGCGCACGACCGATCCGTACGACGCACTGCTGCTGGTGTCGTTCGGAGGGCCGGAGCGGCCCGAGGACGTCGTACCGTTCCTCGAGAACGTCACCCGGGGGCGGGGCATCCCGCGCGAGCGGCTCGAAGTGGTCGGCCAGCACTACTTCGGCTTCGGCGGGAAGTCGCCGATCAACGACCAGAACAAGGCGCTGATCGCGGCGATCGAGGCCGACCTCGCCGAGCAGGGGATCGACCTGCCGGTCTACTGGGGCAACCGCAACTGGGCGCCCTACCTCGGCGACACGGTCGCGCAGATGGCGACCGACGGGGTGCAGCGAGCGCTCTGCCTGGTCACCTCCGCCTACTCGTCGTGGTCCAGCTGCCGGCAGTACCGCGACAACATCGCGGACGCGATCGACGCAGTGCCGGACGGTCTCACGGCGCCGCGGCTGGACAAGGTGCGGGCCTACTACAACCACCCGGGCTTCGTGCAGGCGACGGTCGACGGTGTCCTGGCATCCCTGGCCGACCTGCCCGAGGACGCCCGCGACGACGCCCTGCTGCTCTTCGTGACCCACTCGATCCCGCTCACCATGAACGACAACAGTGGTCCGGGAGGACAGGGCGCCTACACGGCCCAGCACCTCGACGTCGCTGCGGTCGTGGCGCAGATGGTGGCCGAGAGCACCGGGGTCGAGCACGCCCACGAGCTGGTCTACTGCTCGCGCTCGGGCTCCCCGCACACGCCGTGGCTGGAGCCCGACGTCAACGACCGGCTGGAGGAGCTGGCCGGCGGAGCCGACACCCCGCCTGCCGTCGTGCTCATCCCCGTGGGCTTCGTCTCCGACCACATGGAAGTCGTCTACGACCTCGACACCGAGGCCCTGGCCACTGCGGAGAAGCTCGGCATCACTGCCCGGCGCTCCCCGTCGGCCGGCACCCACCCCGCGTTCGTGGGGGCGTTGCGTGACCTGGTCCTCGAACGAGCCGCCGCCGAACGCGGCGACGACGTCGCCCGCGCCGTCGTCGGCACGCGGGGACCGGTGGCTGACCACTGCCCCGTGGACTGCTGCCTCGCCGCTCCGGCGCCGGCCAGGCGGCCGTGACCTCCCCCGAGGAGCTCCTCGCCCTCGCCCTGACGGTCGGCCACCAGGCCGCCGCCCTGGTGCGGGACCACGCGAGCCGCAAGGTCGAGGTCGCCGCGACCAAGACGAGCGACATCGACGTGGTCACCGCCGCCGACCGGGCCACCGAGGAGCTGATCCGCCGGCTCATCCACCACGCCCGCCCCGATGACGCCTTCCTCGGCGAGGAGGGCGACGACGTCGCGGGCACCTCCGGCGTGCGGTGGATCGTCGACCCGATCGACGGCACCGTGAACTTCCTCTACGGCATCCCCGAGTACGCCGTCTCGATCGCCGCCGAGGTCGATGGGGAGGTCGTCGCGGGCGTCGTCATCGACGTCGCCAAGGAAGTGGTCTACACCGGCCACGTCGGGGGAGTCGCGGCGCGCAACGGGGTACCGGTCGTCGTACTACCTCCGGCGTTGCTGGCGCACCGGCTGATCGCCACCGGCTTCAACTACACCCGCCCGGTGCGCGAGGTCCAGGCCGCTGCAGCGGCCCGCCTGCTGCCCGAGGTACGTGACATCCGACGCACCGGTTCCTGTGCGCTGGACCTGTGCCGGGTGGCCGAGGGAGCCCTCGACGGGTACGTCGAGGAGGGCGTCCACGCCTGGGACCACGCCGCCGGTGGCCTGATCGCCCGGCTCGCCGGAGCAGAGACCCTGGTGACCGTCGGAGCGGCCGGAACAGAGGCCATGGTGTGTGGCCCTCGTCACGGGTTCGACGAGTTGCTGGCGGCCGTACGATCGGCGGGGTTCCTACGGGAATAGTCAGCAGCAATTGGCTGTTCTGGCGACTCGCATCCACCCGGGTATCGCAAACCGATCCCGATGGTGCACAATCTGCCGCGCTGCTCCGCACGACCAGTGCGGAAGCCGGCCTGTTGAGGGGAGAGGGGATCCGTCATGGCGACTGACTACGACGCACCACGCAAGAACGAGGACGAACAGTCCGAAGAGAGCATCGAGGAGCTCAAGGCTCGCCGCCACGACAAGAACTCCGGCAAGGTCGACGAGGACGAGACCGAGGCCGCCGAATCGTTCGAGCTTCCCGGTGCTGACCTGTCGCACGAAGAGCTCGCTGTCGAGGTCAAGCCGAAGCAGGATGACGAGTTCACCTGCATGAACTGCTTCCTCGTGCACCACCGCAGCCAGCTGGCTGACCCGAAGAAAATGATCTGCCGCGACTGCGCGTGACGCCTGACCGGACGGGGCCGTTGCGCCCCGTCCGCAGAGGCCTGTTCAGGCCTTGACGCCGGCGTCCTTGACGTCGGCATCTTTCTGGAGCGGCTTGGGCAGGTGGCCGGTCGACTTGACGTAGTAGCCGGCGGCGCGGCGCTGGGCGAGCATCTTCGCCAGGGCGACGAACGTCCCGCTCGCAGCGGCCCAGGCCACGGCCTCCCAGACGTTGACGTCGGGGTCGGCGGGGTTGACCGGCGGGTTCTTGCCGGTCGCGGCCTTCCAGCCGGTGTCGAGGCCCTTCTTCGCCACGGCCGCCGCACCGAGTGCGGAGACGAGCGAGAACGTCGACCAGATCTTCGAGCTGTCCTTTGACATGCAGCCGAGCCTACTGGCCCTGGCGGGCCAGTGAGTTGAGGGCACCGGCAAGGGCCTGCGGGTGGCGCGAGCTCACCAGCCAGTACGGCGCCGGGTCGGCCGGGTCGGTGATCTCCACCTTGACCGAGCGCTTGAGGTACGGACGGAGGAGCAGGTAGGCCCGGGCATCCGCGTCCCGACCGGACACCCGGCGGGTCTCGTCGGCATCCAGCGGCTCGGCGGCGCCGATGTACGTGGCCTCGATCCGGGCCCGGCCGGCGCGGAACGAGCCGTCGCCCACGACGAGCCGCGCGTCGCCGTACCAGAACAGGCAGACGGCGAGCAGGCCCAGCGCGACGCCGGTGATGATCCAGGGAGCGGGGCCGGGAACGGCCACGACCACGGTCAGCCACAAGGTGGCGACCAGCATCGTGCCCTGCGCCCACCAGCGCAGCGGCACGCGCAGCCGCTCGTGGTACGCCGTCCGGGCAGTCTCGCTCACGCCGAGGATGATCCCACCCGCGTGCGCGCCGCCGATCGTTAGGGTCTCCCCGTGCCCCACGACGACACCGACCTCGTGATCGCGGTCCAGCAGCTGGACCCCGACCTGCCCCTGCTCGACTACGCCCACCCGGGCGACGCCGGTGCCGACCTGTTGTCGGCCGTCGACGTGACCCTGGCGCCGGGGGAGAGGGCGCTGGTGCCGACCGGGATCGCCATCGCGCTGCCCGACGGCTTCGTGGCCCTCGTCCACCCCCGATCCGGGCTGGCCGCGCGCCACGGGCTGTCGATCGTGAACACCCCGGGGACCGTCGACGCCGGGTACCGCGGCGAGATCAAGGTGCTGCTGATCAACCACGACCCGGCCGACACGATCGTCCTCAAGCGCGGGGACCGGATCGCCCAGCTGGTCATCCAGCGGTTCGAGCGAGCGCGATTCCAGGCAGTTGACGCCCTTCCCGACAGTGTTCGTGGGAGCGGAGGCTACGGTTCTACTGGAGGGTTCAGTGCGTGAGACCCGCCGGTCGAACGCACGGTCCATTCCGGTGGACCCGAAGAGGAGGACACAGTGAGGTTGCGGCGCAAGGATGCCGACGCGATCGCCGACGAGGCGACCGCTGACGACTCATCCGTGGAGGCGACGGACGAGAACGAGGCTGCAGGCCCCTACGACGTCGACGAGCTGCCCGAGGACGGGGTGGACCGGCTGGACCTGGGCTCGCTGCTCGTGGCCCCACTGGCCGACCGCGAGGTGCGGGTGCAGGTCGACGAGAAGTCCGGCACGGTGCGGGCCGTGCTGCTCGCCACCGACGCCGGTGCGCTCGAGCTGCGTGCCTTCGCCGCGCCCCGCAACGGTGACCTCTGGAGCGAGATCCGTCCCCAGATCGCTGCCGACACCGCCCGGCGCGGTGGCACGGCCACCGAGCGCGAGGGCCGCTTCGGCACCGAGCTCGTGTGCGAGGTCAAGATGACCCGCGCCGACGGCGCTGCCGGCACCCAGACCTCCCGCGTGATCGGCGTCAACGGCCCGCGGTGGCTGCTGCGGGCGACGCTGCTGGGCGACCCCGCGCGCACGCCCGATGACGCCGCGGACTGGGAGTCCGCGATCGCCCAGGTTGTCGTACGCCGTGGTGCGCACGCCATGCCCGTCGGTGAGCAACTCCCGCTGACGCTGCCCGAGGGTGCGCAGCCGAAGGCTGTCCCCGCGAGCTGAGGACGACTCCCGTGGGCACCAACAAGAGCCGGTTGCGCCGGACGATCAGCAAGTGGGCGAACCCCGAAGAGGCGGACGCCCGCGACCTGCGCAAGACCTACACCGGCGACGGCGTGGTGTGCATCGGCGATGCCCCGGACCGCGAGAAGGTCCTGCTGCGTGGCACGTTGCGGACCGTCACGCTCCGTCCGCGCGGTGGCGTGCCCGCCCTCGAGGCCGAGCTGTACGACGGCACCGGGACGGTGACCGTGATCTGGCTGGGTCGCCGGCGGATCGCTGGGATCGGCCCGGGCCGCGGCATCGAGGTCGCCGGCCGGGTCAGCACCCAGGACGGCGCGCGGATCCTCTACAACCCGCGCTACGAGCTGCTGTGAGCGCCGTACCCGACCACCTCGGGGTGGACACCGTCGAAGCGCTGGTGCGCCGCCAGCTGGCCGCCGCGCTGGGTGGCCGTCGCGGACTGGTCGAGGCCGCCGTGCCCGGCGTGGTCTTCACGGTCCTGTGGCTCACGACCAAGGAGCTCCAGTGGGCGCTGTTCGCGAGCCTCGCGGTCGCCGGCGCAGCGCTGCTGGCCCGGATCGTGCAGCGCAGCAGCCCCCAGTACGTCCTCAACGCCATCTTCGGCATCGGCATCGGCTGGGTCTTCGTCCGCTGGGCGGAGAACTCCGGCGGCTCGGAGTCAGACCAGGCGTTGGCGTTCTTCCTGCCCGGCATCCTGATCAGCCTGGGCTACACCGTCGTGCTCGGCGCGAGCTGCCTGGCGGGCTGGCCGATGCTGGGCTTCATGCTCGGCAGCGTCACCGGTGATGCGACCGCGTGGCACAAGGACAAGCAGATCGTGAAGCTGTGCAGCCGGCTCACCTGGGTGATGCTGCTGCCGGGCGCGTTCGGCGTCCTGCTGCAGGGCCCGGTGTGGCTGCTCGGCCACAACGGTGCGATCGACGCGGACCACGCCGTGGTGGCGATCCTGGTGCTGCGCACCGGTCTGGGCTGGGTGCTCCGGATCGGGTCCTGGTCGGCGATGATCTGGCTGCTGGCGCGCAACGCGACGCCGCTGGAGCAGGCCTCGGAGCCTGCCGCGGACGCCAAGGTCGTCGAGTAGCCGCCGGTGGATGAGGTGCGAGCGCAGCGAGCCTCGAAACCCTACTTCGCCGGGTGGGCCGACGGCGCGAGCATCCGCTCGAGCTCGTCCTCGGCCTCGGCCGGGACCACGAACAGCAGCTCGTCGCCCGCCTCGACCGGCTGCTCGGGAGCCGGCACGTAGACCTGTCCGTCGCGCAGGATGGTGACCAGGGCGCAGTTGTCGGGCAACGGGATCAGGCCTGCGGCCTTGCCGACGTACGGCGAGTCGGCGGGCAGCGTCATCTCGACCAGGTTGGCGTTGCCCTGGCGGAAGGTGAAGAGCCGGACCAGGTCACCGACGGTGACGGCCTCCTCGACGAGCGCGGTGATGATGCGCGGGGTCGACACGTTGACGTCGACGCCCCAGGCCTCGGTGAAGAGCCACTCGTTGTTCGGGTGGTTCACCCGACCGACCGTGCGGGGCACCCCGAACTCGGCCTTCGCGAGGAGCGAGGTGACCAGGTTGGCCTTGTCGTCACCGGTCGCGGCGATGACGACGTCGCACTTGTCGAGGCGCGCCTCCTCCAGCGAGGACAGCTCGCACGAGTCGGCGAGCAGCCACTCCGCATCCGGCACGCGTTCGGGCCGGATGGAGCTGGGCGACTTGTCGATGAGCAGCACCTCGTGACCGTTCTCGATCAGCTCGCGCGCGATCGAACGACCGACGGCACCTGCACCTGCGATGGCGACCCTCATGTGTCTGTTCTCCCTAGCCTTCGTGCTCGGGGCCGCGGCTGAGCACGTCGTAAGCGTGTTGTGCGTTCTCTTCGCGGGTCACCAGGTGGAGCATGTCGCCCTCCTGGATGACGCTCTCGCGGTCCGGGAGCATGCCCTCGCCGAGCCGGTCGATCCACGCGACACGGCAGCGGCCCTGCTCCTGGAGCTGGCCGACGCGCGCGCCGACCCAGACCTCGGTGACCGGGATGTGGTCGACGCGGACGGTGCCCGAGGGGTCACGGAAGTCCGGTTCGGCGCCGGCCGGGAGGATCCGGCGCAGCACCTGGTCGGCCGTCCACTTGACCGTCGCGACCGTCGTGATGCCGAGCCGCTGGTAGACCTCGGCGCGACCGGGGTCGTAGATCCGGGCGACGACCTGCTGGATCCCGAAGGTCTCGCGGGCGACGCGCGCCGCGATGATGTTGGAGTTGTCACCGCTGGACACCGCGGCGAACGCATCGGCGCGGCGGATGCCGGCCTTCTCCAGCACTTCCTGGTCGAACCCGATGCCGGGGATCTTGTCGCCATTGAAGCCGGGCCCGAGGCGTCGGAACGCGTCGGGCTCGGTGTCGATGATCGACACCGTGTGGTTTCTGTCCTCGAGGCTGCGGGCCAATGTCGAGCCGACGCGGCCACATCCCATGATCACGACGTGCACGGTGAGCACGCTATAGCACCGGCCATGCCCTACGGTTGTCGCTCGTGGGTGTCGGAGACGTCTCGAAGCGCATTCTGCTGGGTCGCAAGCTCCGCAGCGCACAGCTGGGGGAGACCCTTCTTCCCAAGCGCATCGCCCTTCCCGTCTTCGCGAGCGACGCGCTCTCCTCGGTGGCCTACGCCCCGGACGAGGTCTTCATCATGCTGGCGATCGCCGGTGCGACGCAGTACGTCTGGTCGTGGAAGATCGCCGTCGCCGTGGCGCTCGTGATGGCTGCGGTCATCGCGTCGTACCGCCAGACCGTGCACGCCTACCCCTCCGGTGGAGGCGACTACGAGGTGGCCACGGTCAACCTCGGTCGCACGGCGGGCATGGTCGTCGGTAGCTCGCTGCTGGTCGACTACGTCCTGACCGTGGCGGTGTCGATCTCCTCGGGAGCGCAGTACGCCGCCGCCGCGATCCCCAGCTTCCAGGAGCACGAGGCCACGGTGGCCACGGTCATGGTCGTGGCGCTGATGGCGATGAACCTGCGCGGCATCCGGGAGTCGGGCGCGTTCTTCGCCGTTCCGACGTACCTGTTCATGTTCGCCATCCTCGGCATGTGCGCCTACGGCTTCGGCGAGATGGCCTTCGGCACGCTTCCGATGGCCGAGAGCGCCGACCTCGACATCATTCCGGTCAAGGGGTGGGAGGAACCGCTCACCACCGTCGGCCTGATGATCCTGCTCGCCCGCGCCTTCTCGTCCGGCTGCGCGGCGCTCACCGGCGTCGAGGCGATCTCCAACGGCGTACCCGCCTTCAAGCGGCCCAAGTCGCAGAACGCAGCCACCACGCTGCTGCTGCTCGGGATGATCGCGATCACGATGATGATCAGCGTCATCGTCCTGGCCAAGCAGATGGGGCTGCGGTACGTCGACCCGCACCCCGAACACCTGGCCCGGCTCACCCGCAATGGCGAGCCGCTCCCGGACAACTACGACCAGCACACCGTCATCGCCCAGATCGCGCGAGCGGTCTTCCACGACTTCAGCCCGGGCTTCTACTTCGTGGTGACGGTCACCGGGGTCATCCTCGTGCTCGCGGCCAACACGGCGTTCAACGGCTTCCCGGTGCTGGGCTCGATCCTGGCCAAGGACGGCTTCGCCCCGCGTGCCTTCGGTGCCCGCGGCGACCGCCTCGCCTACAGCAACGGCATCGTGTTCCTGGCGCTGGCGTCGATCGTCCTGATCGTTGCCTTCGACGCCGAGACCACGAAGCTCATCCAGCTCTACATCGTCGGTGTGTTCGTCTCGTTCAACCTCAGCCAGCTAGGGATGATCCGGCACTGGACGCGGTTGCTCACGACCGAGACCGATCCGGCCGAGCGGCGACGCATGGTCCGGTCGCGGGTCATCAACTCCATCGGCCTGTCCTTCACGGCCGTCGTGCTGGTGGTCGTCCTGCTGACGAAGTTCCTCCAGGGCGCGTGGATCACGATCCTGGCCATGGCGTTCTTCTTCGCCGTGATGAAGGGCATCAAGGGCCACTACGACAAGGTCGCCAACGAGCTCGCGGCCGACGAGGAGGACAGCATCCTGCCCACCCGGGTGCACGCGATCGTCCTCGTCTCCAAGCTGCACAAGCCGACCCTGCGTGCCCTGGCCTTCGCGAAGGCGACCCGGCCGAATGCACTCGAGGGCGTCTACGTCTCGGTCGACCAGAAGGACACCGCGCGGTTGCTGGAGGAGTGGGACGAGCGGAACACCGGCATCCCGCTCAAGGTGCTCCACTCGCCGTACCGCGAAGTGGTCAAGCCGATCGTCGAGTACGCCGCGGCGATCCGCCGCGCGAACCCGCGCGGCGTGGTCGCGGTCTACATCCCCGAGTACGTCGTCGGCCGCTGGTGGGAGCAGTTCCTGCACAACCAGACCGCCCTGCGGCTCAAGGGCCGCCTGCTGTTCAGCCCCGGCGTCATGGTCATCTCGGTGCCCTACCAGCTGCGGTCCTCCGAGATCGCGCTCGAGCGCGAACAGCGCGAGGAGCAGCGGGTCCGTCCCGGCGACCTGCGTCGTGGTCGCGTCAGGGACCGCTCGGACCGACAGACCCGCAAGTGAGCCGGCCGCCGGCACGACGTCCGCGGGCCCGCAAGGCCCGCGGCGCCTCGGCCGTCGGACAGCGCTTCGAGGTCGAGGTCGGCCCTGTCGCGCACGGCGGGCACTGTGTCGCGCGCGTCCAGGTCGACGGCGAGGACCAGACCAGGGTCGTCTTCGTCCGGCACGCCCTGCCGGGCGAGCAGGTGGTCGTCGAGATCACCGAGGGCACCGAGGGCGACCGGTTCTGGCGTGGTGACGCGATCGAGGTGCGCACCCCGTCACCCGACCGGGTCGAGCCTCCCTGCCGGTACGCCGGCCCCGGACTCTGCGGCGGTTGCGACTTCCAGCACGTCGCGCTCGACGCGCAGCGCCGCCTCAAGGGCGACGTCGTGCGCGAGCAGCTGCGTCGCCTGGCTGGTCTCGACGTCGAGCTGACCGTCGAGGCCGTGCCCGGGGACACCGACGGGCTCGGCTGGCGCACCCGGCAGCGCTAC
>NZ_JBMCZA010000183.1:47276-47916 GCF_048654705.1 Nocardioides sp. CPCC 206348 | reverse complement strand
CCGTCGTACGACGTCCGGGGACGCACGTTCGCAGTGGCCGACGGTGGCTTCTGGCAGGTCCACCCCGGGGCCCCCGAAGCGCTGGTGGACGCCGTGCTGACGGCCCTGGCGCCGCAGCCGGGGGAGTCGGTGCTCGACCTCTACGCGGGGGTCGGCCTGTTCAGCCGGTTCCTCCTCGACGCCGTGGGGCCCGACGGTCGGGTCGCAGCCGTCGAGGGAGACGCTGCGGCGTCGAGCCTCTCGCTCACCAACTGCCCGGGGCTGCAGGCCACGGCCGGCGACGTGGGTGCCGTGCTGGCGAGTGGCCTCGGGAAGGCCTGGGACAGCGCGGACCTGGTCGTCCTCGACCCGCCTCGTGCCGGGGCGAAGCGCGCCGTCGTCGAGGAGGTCGTGCGCCGGGCGCCCCGCGCCGTCGTCTATGTCGCCTGTGATCCGGCGGCGCTCGCCCGCGACGTCGCGATCTTCGCCGAGCACGGCTACCGCCTCACGAGCGTGCGGGCCTTCGACCTGTTCCCGATGACGCACCACGTGGAGTGCGTGGCCCTGCTGGAACCGGCGGACCCGGTGGAGCCGGTCGGCGATGAGCGCTCCTCGGGCCGCTCACGTTGAACGTGGTGGAGCTGGCGGCCGCTCGGCCGTG
>NZ_JBMCZA010000183.1:42818-47266 GCF_048654705.1 Nocardioides sp. CPCC 206348 | reverse complement strand
GCTGGAACCGGCGGACCCGGTGGAGCCGGTCGGCGATGCGCGCTCCTCGGGCCGCTCACGTTGAACGTGGTGAAGCTGGCGGCCCCGTAGCCGCACTCCGCAGTGCCAGCTTGTCGATCTTCCCCATCGCGTTCAAGGGCAGTTCCGACAGGACTGCGATGCTGACCGGGCGCTTGTACGGGGTCAGCCGCTCGGCACACCAGGCGTGCAGGTCGGCCTCGACAGACGTCGGCACATCTCCCGTGTTGACCGTCACGAACGCGGTGACCACTTCGCCCCACATCTGATCCGGTTGGCCGACCACGGCGACGTTGACCGTCGACGGGTGGGTGGCAAGGACGTCCTCGATCTCGCGCGGGTAGATGTTCTCGCCGCCCCGGATGATCATGTCCTTCACCCGACCGTCGATGGTGAGGTAGCCATCGGAGTCCAGGTGTCCAAGGTCGCCGGTCATCAGCCAGCCGTCCACGAGGGCCGCACGAGTCTCCTCGGGACGTCCTAGGTACCCGAGCATGATGTTCGCGCCGCTGATCGCGACCTGGCCAGTGACGCCCTGTCCGACCTCGGAGCCGTCGGCGTCGACGATCTTGATCCGTTGCCCAGGCAGCGGCAGACCAACTGTGCCGGGCTTCCGCGTGCCGTCGGCCGGGT
This sequence comes from Nocardioides sp. CPCC 206348, assembly GCF_048654705.1. Classification (NCBI taxonomy): domain Bacteria; kingdom Bacillati; phylum Actinomycetota; class Actinomycetes; order Propionibacteriales; family Nocardioidaceae; genus Nocardioides; species Nocardioides sp. CPCC 206348. Next base: position 46,615 of record NZ_JBMCZA010000183.1, on the reverse strand, counting down.
TGATGGTGCTGGCACAGGTCCCCTCCGACAGGCCGTAGCCCTCGAGCACCGGGAACCCGAAACGCCGTTCAAAGGCCTCCAGCAACCCCGCCGGTGCAGGCGCCGCCCCGCACGCGGCGAACCTGATGGACGAAGCATCGGGCTCGCACTCCTCCGGCAGCTGCGCCAGCAAGGCGAAGATCGTCGGGACACCGCTGAAGTAGGTCGGACGGACCCGGTCGACGAGATCGAAGAAGGTGGCAGGGTCGAATCGGCCGCCAATGGCGGTGCTGCCCCCCACCAGCAACGGTACGAGCACGCTGACGACGATGCCGTTGACGTGGAACAACGGCAGGATCAGCAGGGATCGGTCCGTGCGGGATGCCCTGAGCCCCTCGGCTCCCATGGACGCCATGGCGATGAGGTTGGCGTGGGTGAGGATCACGCCCTTGGGCCGACCCGTCGTACCGCTGGTGTAGATCAGGAGAGCCATGGCTTCGTGATCGGTCACGGGTTCGTCGAGGCGGCCCCCGTCAGCTGAGACCATTGCTGTCGCCGCGATGGTGGTCGCCCCCTCGAACCGGGCCTCGCCGTGCAGGTCGACCAGCAGGACGGCGCCGGAGTCGGTCAGCTGGTACTGCGTCTCGTCGGGCAGGAGCGCGGGATTGACGGGCGTCACCGTGCAGCCGATGCGCCATGCCGCAAAGAGGAGGACGACGAAGTCGACCCCGTTGGGCAGCTGGAGGGCGACGACGTCTCCCGGCCTCGCCCCGTGGACGCGGAGGTACGCGCTCGCCTGGAGGACGCGGCGGAGGAACTCCTGGTTGTCGAGTTCGGTGTCGTCGTCGCTCACGGCCGGGCCGTGCGGATCGGCGGCGGCCCGGCGGTCTGCCAGGTTGGCCATGTGGTCGCTGAGCAGAAGGGCAGAGAAGGTCATCGCTCGTCCGCCGTTCCTGCGAGGCCGAGGTGTTCCTCGAAGAAGGCGAGCTGGTCAGCGACGAGCTGTTCGAAGGGTTCGCCGAGGTAGAAGGCGAAGTGTCCCGCGTCGTACGTCTTGACCACACCCCGCGGAGCCTGGTGTGCGTACTTCAACGTGACGTCCGCGGGGGCGACGCTGTCGGTGCTGCTGACGCAGAAGAGGATCGGTGGCGCCACCTTCCTGGCCCTCCTGCCTGGTCGGTACGAGGCCAGCCGCGGGATCACTCGGGCTCGGGTGTGATTGATGAACGTCTCCCCGGCCGGCATCAGCGCCTCGTAGCCCGGGAGCGCGTCCTCGGCAGTCATGATCGCGACGCCACCCGGCTTCGCGGCGAAGGGCAAGGTGACCGGGGCCCTCCGGGTGACTGTCGCGAGCAGGTCGCGCACCAGCAGGGACTGGAGACGGAGGGACTCTCTCGGGCTCTGGCGCAACGCTGTGGCCAGACCATCCGTGAACGGGCACTGTGCGACGGCCGCAGCCAGCTCGGGATGACGAGACGCGATCGTGATCACGTGTCCTCCGCCGAAGGATGTGCCCCAGACAGCCATGCGCTCGCTGTCCAGGTCGGTCCGCGTCCGCACATGTGCGAGGACCGCCTCCCAGTCCTGGAGCTGCTGCCGGGGGTGCAGCTCCTGGCGGTGGTCCCCGCCGCTGTCCCCGAAGTTGCGGTAGGTGAAGGCGATGCAGGCGATTCCCCGAGAGGCGAACCGCTCGGCGAAGGCGTCGAGGCGCATCTCACGGGTCGCGCCCATGCCATGACCGAGCACGACGACGGGTGGCGAGGAGACGCCCTCGGGGAGGTACAACCAGGCAGCGCAGAAGCTGTTGCCTGAGGGGATGGAGACAGTGGTGCGACGGTACGTCTGCTCGGAGGTCATTGACGAAGCCCTTCTGTGGAACGAGGTTATAGCGTTGTTATGAGTTGTTCGAAGCCATGAGAGACTGACGCCGTGAGCCCCAGCGACACCCGCGCCGCCCGACAAACGGCCCTCATCGACGCCGCGATCGGCCTGATCACCAGAGATGGCGTTGCCGGCGTGAAGGCCCGCGCAGTCGTGGACGAGGCCGAAGTCACCACGATGGCGCTCTACTCGGCCTTCGGTGGGTTGCCCGGCCTCCTTTCGGCAGTCTGCGAGGAGGGCTACGCCCGGCTCAACGGACGGTTGACAGGGCTGCCGACGACCGACGACCCGGTGGCCGATCTCTTCGCGCAGGCCCTCGAGTACCGCCGATTCGCGCTTGAGAACCCCCACCTCTACGACCTGCTCTTCGGTCTTCCCAGCGGCAATGGCATCCGCGGAGAACAGGTCGACGGAAGGGACTTGCCCGCAGGCGGAACGTCGTACGTCAACACCTTCGCCACCCTCACTCGCAGCTGTGAGCGAGCGATCTCCGCCGGTCGGGTCACCTCGCCCAGCAGTCGTGAGCTGGCCGCGCAACTGTGGGCCCTCGTCCACGGACACATCAGCCTGGAGCTGAGCGGGCACTTCGGAGAGTTCGCGGACCCGGTGGAGACGATCTTGGTCCCCCTGACCGTCGGATTCATGGTGGGACAGGGAGACGACCGCGAGGCGTCGAGCCGGGCCACGAGGAGTGCTCGCGGGTTGGCTGGCGGGTCCGCTCCGCGCGTGTAGCGGAGCGAACCCGCCGGTGTGGATCTGCTCAGGCCCTCGAACGTGCGGCCTCGAGCAGCACGTCCTCGCGACCCGCTTCCTTGACGGTCTTCACGTAGAGCGGGAACAGCTCGGCCGCGATCGGCAGCACCCTCACCAGCGCGGACTTCTTCCCCTGGACCCTGACCACGCCGCGGGTCATCGCGGCGAGCAGGTTCAGCTCGCCCTGCCAGAACAGGTTCGCCGCCTCGAGGGACATGCGGAGAGTTGCGTCCGAGGCATCGTCCAGCCCGCCCTGCCAGGCATCCTGACGCGCGGTGTCGATGATGAGGACGCTCTCCGGGTCGGAGGTGATGACCTTCAGCACCGTGTTCATGCCGTTGAGCTTCTCGACGATCGCGGCGTCGGAGCGGGCGGCGTGGAAGGTGGTGCGAACGAACTGGAACATCTCATCCGGGTTGGGCACGTTGTTCATCGGAACTCCTGTTGTCGGGTGAAGAGGATCAGGCGGTCAGGCTTGCGGCAGCGTCCTGCCAGGGAGAGGGCGCGTTCTCGTCGGCCCAGCGCCTCTCGTGGACGGACTCCGGCGGCGGTGGCACGAGTCCCTGAGTGCGCCAGAGATCGATCGGCGTCTCGTCGATGTGGATCTCCCAGTCGAAGCCGCGCTCGCGCACGAAGGGCTCGAGCGTCGCCTCCATGGCCTCCATCGTCAGGTCTCGCAGCTCCGGGGTGTCGAGCTGGCGCGCGATGTGATCGATGACGACCCGCACGAAGTTGTCGGCCGGCTCGCCGCCCACCCAGATGCTGCCCTGAGGACGCTCCTCGAACACGACGACCACGTAGAACCGGGGAAGTCCGGCGAAGTCCACGTAGAGGTCGGTGATGGCGTCCGAGAAGGCCTTCTTGCTGTCCATGTCGTACGCGCCCTCGGGGGCGTAGATCTGCCACATCGGCATGTCGAAGCATCTCCTTCGTGTTGTGCGCCTTGACTAGAACAACGTTATAACAGCATTATGAATGACGCAATGACGACTACGGAGGATTCGATGAACCAAGCCAACGCAGCTCCCCGACCGCCCGTTCGCGCGACAGTCTTCGTGGGCCGGTGGCCGCGCGTTCCCTTCGAGGACATGCCGGAGGTGATGCCGTCGGGAGTCTTCTCTCCCACGACGGCCACGCTGATCAGCGGCGAGAGCGAGATCGTGCTCATTGACGCCCTCTACCTG
>NZ_JBMCZA010000183.1:42529-42808 GCF_048654705.1 Nocardioides sp. CPCC 206348 | reverse complement strand
CCGCGACCTCGGCGACCTCATCGAGCGCACGGGCAAGACCCTGACCGCGATCTACGTGACGCACGACCATCCCGATCACTACCTGGGGGTCGGCCCCCTGCTCGAGCGGTTTCCCGGCGCGCGGTGCTTCGCCCTGCCCCAGGTGATCGAGTCGATGAAGCAGAACATGGAGATGCATGCCGACCAGTGGGACCTGCTGTTCGGTGACGCCACCATCCTCGAAGGCGTGCTTCCCGAACCGCTGCCCTCAGACCCTCTGACCGTCGACGGCGTCGAGCT
>NZ_JBMCZA010000183.1:35467-42519 GCF_048654705.1 Nocardioides sp. CPCC 206348 | reverse complement strand
CTCGAAGGCGTGCTTCCCGAACCGCTGCCCTCAGACCCACTGACCGTCGACGGCGTCGAACTGCAGGTCATCGCGGTGAAGCAGGCCGACATCCACCCCACCTCGATCGTGCACGTGCCCGAACTCGGCCTGGTGGTCGCTGGCGACGCCGTCTACAACGAGATCCACCCCATGCTCGGCCTGTCGGGCCCCGAGGAGTGGAAGGACTGGCTCGAGACGATCGACTTCATCGAAGGGCTCGAGCCGACCATGATCGTCGCCGGACACCGTCGACCTGACGGCGACGACCACGCGGTGCGCGACATGCTCGCGCAGACACGCGCCTACATCCAGGACTTCGCCGTCGAGTTCGAGGCGAACGACACGCCCGAGGCGCTCGTCGACGCGATGGTCGCGAAGTACCCCCATCACGGGAACCTCTGGACCCTGCAGTTCTCTGCCATCACCGCGATGGCGGACATGGCCCTCGGCAACTGAGCGGTGGTGCCCCCTGCTGGAACCGGCGGACCCGGCGCAACGGGTCAGCGCACGACGTCGTAGCAGAGCTTCTGCACGCCGTTGGCGTAGGTCTCGCTCTCGACCAGGGCCAGCTTCTGACGCTCCTTGGCGGTCTCGCTCCACATCCGCTTGCCCTCGCCGAGGACCCAGGGGAACACCAGCAGGTGGTAGCGGTCGAGGAGACCGGCGTCCGCGAGACCGCGGGCCAGGCTGGCCGACCCGTGGATCGAGATCGGACCGCCGTCGGTCTCCTTGAGGGCCGCGACGTCGGCGAACGTGCGCAAGATGGTGGTGTCGCCCCAGTTGTCGACGAGGTCCTCGTCCTGCAACGTCGTCGAGACGACGTACTTGGGCATCGCGTTGTACTTCGGGAACTCGGTCGTCATCTTCGGCCATACCGGCGCGAAGGCCTGGTAGCTGACCCGGCCGAGCATGAGCGCGCTCGCCTCCTCCTGTTCCCGGGCCTTGAGCTCGTAGACCTCCTCGAGGAAGTCGATGCCCTGGAAGGTCCAGCCGCCGTTGGGGTAGTCGGCCTCCGGGCCGGGTGCCTGGACGACGCCGTCGACGGAGACGAAGGCGGTGTAGATCAGGGTGCGCATGGGGGACCTCCTGGGTCGGTTGGGGGCGCTTCCATCCTCTCCACGAAGGGGTGTGTGTCGATACGACAGACACGCCAGAACTTTTCTGGGGCACGTGGGGAGCGCGCGACTTGTCCTCAAGTCGGCTTGAGGTCCTACCGTCAGGTCCATGAGCATGGAATCAGTCGCGATGGGCCAGATGTTCCGAGCGATGCACGCCTCGGACGAGCGTCGGGACTTCAGCTGGGAGACCGCTCGCCGGATCTTCCGTTTCGCCCGGCCGCAACGGCGCCAGCTGATCGGCTTCGTGCTGCTGAGCGTCGCGAGCTCCTCCCTCGCGGTCGCGACGCCGGTGCTCGCTGGCAAGGTCGTGAACGCGATCGTCGCGAGCGACGCCCAGGACGTCGTGGTCCGGCTGGCGCTGGCCATCGCGGGCATCGCCGTGCTCGACGCCGCGATGGGGCTGTGGTCGCGGTGGCTGTCGTCACGGATCGGGGAGGGGCTGATCCTCAACCTGCGCACCGCGGTCTTCGACCACGTCCAGCGGATGCCGATCGCGTTCTTCAGCCGGACCCGGACCGGCGCCCTGGTCAGCCGCCTGAACAACGACGTCATCGGGGCCCAACGGGCCTTCAGCTCGACCCTGTCGGGCGTCGTGGGCAACCTGGTCACGCTCGCGTTGACCCTCGTGGTCATGATTGGGATCTCCTGGCAGGTGACCCTGCTGGCGCTCGTGCTGCTGCCCGTCTTCGTGGTTCCGGCCCGACGGATGGGCAAGCGCCTGGCCGGGATCCAGCGAGAGGCGGCTGACCACAACGCGGCCATGGGCAACCAGATGACGGAGCGCTTCTCCGCCCCGGGGGCCACCCTGGTGAAGCTCTTCGGACGTCCGGAGCAGGAGTCGGTCGAGTTCGCGGCCCGTGCCCGACGGGTCGCCGAGATCGGGGTCCGCACCGCGATGGTCCAGACGACCTTCATCACCGCCCTGACGCTCGTGTCGGCGCTGGCCGTCGCCGTCGTCTACGGCCTCGGTGGCAGCCTGGCGCTGCGGGGCACCCTGGACGCCGGTGACGTGGTCGCGTTGTCGCTGTTGCTCACGCGCCTCTACGCCCCGTTGACCGCGCTCGCCAGCGCGCGGGTCGAGGTGATGAGTGCCCTGGTCAGCTTCGAGCGGGTCTTCGAGGTCCTCGACCTCGCGCCGCTGATCACCGACCGCCCGGGTGCCGGGAAGGTCACGGACGGACCAGTGGCCGTCGAGCTCGTTGACGTCCGCTTCGCCTACCCGTCGGCCGACAAGGTCTCGCTCGCCTCCCTCGAAGCGGTCGCCACCCTCGACACGCGCGGCGGCGAGGAGGTCCTGCACGGCATCTCCCTGCGCGCCGAACCCGGGCAGGTGGTGGCCCTGGTGGGTTCCTCGGGCGCGGGCAAGTCGACGATCGCGCAGCTCGTCTCCCGCTTGTACGACGTCGATTCCGGCTCCGTGCGGCTGGGCGGCGTCGACGTACGCGACCTGACGGCGGAGTCGATCCGGGGAGCGGTCGGGATGGTGACGCAGGACGGCCACCTGTTCCACGACTCCATTCGCGGCAACCTGCTGCTTGCCCGACCCGAGGCCACGGACGCCGAGATCTGGGACGCGTTGACGCGTGCGCGGCTGGCCGATCTCGTTGGTGCACTGCCCGACGGCCTCGAGACGGTGGTGGGGGAGCGTGGCTACCGGCTGTCCGGTGGCGAGCGCCAGCGCCTGACGATCGCGCGGCTCCTGATGAAGCAGCCACGGGTCGTCATCCTCGACGAGGCCACGGCGTCCCTGGACTCCACGTCCGAGGCCGCGGTCCAGGCCGCCCTCGCTGAAGCGCTGTCCGGCCGGACGGCACTGGTGATCGCGCACCGCCTCTCGACGATCCGCGCAGCCGACCAGATCCTGGTCGTCGAGGACGGCACGATCGTGGAACGTGGTACCCACGCCGAGCTGCTGGCCCGGGGCGGGCGCTACGGCGAGCTCTACCGCACGCAATTCGCTGAGACGGATGGAATTCCGACACCTTCTGATGTATCTTGACGTCAAGAGATATCGAAGAAGCGATGTCCGTGGGAAGTTAGGTCGACCTCACTATCCGTGCCCCGCCTGACGGCGGCAGGATGCAGGGAAGACGTACCCCACACCGAGAAGTCGATGGACGGAGACCCGGATGCCCAGCAAGGACAGCTTCGGCGCCAAGAGCAATTTGGATGTGGACGGCAAGTCCTACGAGATCTTCCGACTCGATGCGGTGACCGGCGAGGGCCTGGACGTCTCCAGCCTGCCGTTCTCGCTGAAGGTCCTGCTGGAGAACCTCCTGCGCACCGAGGACGGTGCCGACATCACCGCCGAGGACATCAAGGCCCTGGCCGGTTGGGACGAGACCGCCGAGCCCGACAAGGAGATCCAGTTCACGCCGGCGCGCGTGATCATGCAGGACTTCACCGGCGTGCCCTGCATCGTCGACCTCGCCACCATGCGCGAGGCGATGGCGGACCTCGGCGGCGACGCCACCAAGATCAACCCGCTCGCGCCCGCCGAGATGGTCATCGACCACTCCGTGATGGCTGACGTGTTCGGCACGCCCGAGGCGTTCGAGCGCAACGTCGAGATCGAGTACGAGCGCAACCGCGAGCGGTACCAGTTCCTTCGCTGGGGCCAGACCGCGTTCTCCGACTTCAAGGTCGTCCCGCCGGGCACCGGCATCGTGCACCAGGTCAACATCGAGCACCTCGCCCGTGTCGCGTTCACCCGCGAGATCGACGGCGTGACCCAGGCCTACCCGGACACCTGCGTCGGCACCGACTCCCACACCACGATGGTCAACGGCATCGGCGTGGTCGGCTGGGGCGTCGGCGGGATCGAGGCCGAGGCCGCGATGCTCGGCCAGCCGGTCTCCATGCTGATCCCGCGCGTCGTCGGCTTCAAGCTCAGCGGCGACCTGCCCGAGGGCACCACCGCCACCGACCTCGTGCTCACGATCACCGAGATGGTGCGCAAGCACGGCGTCGTCGGCAAGTTCGTCGAGTTCTACGGACCCGGTGTCTCCGCGCTGCCCCTGGCCAACCGCGCCACCATCGGCAACATGAGCCCCGAGTTCGGCTCCACGATCGCGGTCTTCCCGATCGACGAGGAGACCATCAAGTACCTCAAGCTGACCGGGCGCTCCGACGAGCAGCTCGCGCTGGTCGAGAGCTACGCCAAGGAGCAGGGCCTCTGGCACGACCCGTCGGCGGAGCCGCGCTACTCCGAGAAGCTCGAGCTCGACCTCGCCAGCGTCGTCCCCAGCCTTGCCGGCCCGAAGCGTCCGCAGGACCGCGTCGAGCTGTCCAACGCTGCGTCGGCCTTCGCCGGTGAGCTCCCGGGCTACAGCTCGAACGTCGACGCGAAGATCCCCGTCACGCTCGCCGACGGCACGAGCTTCGAGCTCGAGAACGGTGCGGTGACGATCGCCTCGATCACCTCCTGCACCAACACCTCGAACCCGTCGGTGATGATCGGTGCGGCGCTGCTCGCCAAGAAGGCCGTCGAGAAGGGCCTGACCCGCAAGCCGTGGGTCAAGACCACCCTCGCGCCCGGCTCGAAGGTCGTCAGTGACTACTACGAGAAGGCCGGCCTGACGCCGTACCTCGACAAGCTCGGCTTCAACCTCGTCGGCTACGGCTGCGTCACCTGCATCGGTAACTCCGGTCCGCTCATCCCCGAGGTCTCGCAGGCGATCAACGACAACGACCTCGCCGTCGTCTCGGTGCTCTCGGGCAACCGGAACTTCGAGGGCCGGATCAGCCCCGACATCAAGATGAACTACCTGGCCTCGCCGCCGCTGGTCGTGGCGTACGCGCTCGCCGGGTCGATGAAGGTCGACCTGTTCAAGGACCCGCTGGGCCAGGACCAGGACGGCAACGACGTCTACATGCGCGACATCTGGCCGAGCCCGGCCGAGGTCGAGGAGACGATCGCGATGGCGATCAACTCCGACATGTTCGGCGACTCGTACGCCGACGTCTTCGCCGGTGACGACCGCTGGCGTGCGCTGCAGACGCCCGAGGGTGCGATCTTCGAGTGGGACGAGAACTCGACGTACGTCCGCAAGGCGCCGTACTTCGACGGCATGTCGGACCAGCCGAGCCCGGTCACCGACATCTCCGGTGCGCGGGTGCTGCTGAAGCTGGGCGACTCGGTCACCACCGACCACATCAGCCCTGCCGGTGCGATCAAGAAGGAGTCGCCGGCCGGCCGTTACCTCGCCGAGCACGGCGTCGAGGCACGCGACTTCAACTCCTACGGTTCGCGTCGCGGCAACCACGAGATCATGATTCGCGGCACCTTCGCGAACATCCGCCTCCGCAACCAGCTGGCTCCGGGCACCGAGGGTGGTGTCACCCGCGACCTCACCGTCGAGGGCGGCCCCGTCACGTCGGTCTACGAAGCCTCCGAGAACTACATCGCAGCGGGCATCCCGCTGGTGGTCCTCGCCGGCAAGGAGTACGGCTCGGGCTCATCGCGCGACTGGGCGGCCAAGGGCACCTCGCTCCTGGGCGTCAAGGCCGTCATCGCCGAGTCGTACGAGCGGATCCACCGCTCGAACCTGATCGGCATGGGCGTCATCCCGCTGCAGTACCCCGCGGGCCAGTCCGCCGAGACGCTGGGCCTGACCGGCGAGGAGACCTTCTCCTTCACGGGGATCACCGCCCTCAATGACGGCGTCACCCCCGGCACGGTCAAGGTCAGCACGGACACCGGTGTCGAGTTCGACGCCGTCGTCCGGATCGACACCCCCGGTGAGGCGAATTACTACCGCAACGGCGGCATCATGCAGTACGTCCTGCGGAACCTGCTGAAGGCCTGACCCGACGCTGGTCGAGGAGGTTGCGCAGCAACCGTCTCGAGACCACGGCCCGTCCCTCCTCGTGAGGGGCGGGCCGTCGGCGTTTCGGTGCAGGTAGCCTGAACAGATGGTGGTCGTCGCAGGTGCGGTCCTGGGAGTTGTTGCGCTGTCGCTCATGATCCTGACCGGGATCGGTGAGCACCGTCGTGGCGCAGGGGCACCGCTGGTCGTCCTCGCCGGTGCCTTCTTCCCGATTGCGTGGGTCGGCTGGTATCTCAAGGACGACCTGCCGGGCCGCCGCCAGGCACCTCGCGTCGCCTGACCGAGAACTCGCTGGCTGGCCATCGTGCCGGCGCCGTAGCGTGCGCGCATGCGCTCCATCCCCACTGACTTCGACGCGACCGTCGTTGCTGACATCGACGCACGCCTGGTTGCCGTCGAGCAGGACAACGACGTCCGGGTCCCGTGGGCGATCGAGAGCGGCAGCCGTGCGTGGGGGTTCGCATCTCCGGACAGTGACTACGACTGCCGGTTCTTCTACGTCCGTTCCCGCAAGGCGTACGCCGACCTGTGGCCGTCGCGCGACGTGATCGAGACACCGCTCGAGGGGCTGCTGGACGTCAACGGCTGGGACCTGCGCAAGGCGGTTCGGCTGGCCGTCGCCGGCAACGCGACGGTTGGGGAGTGGCTGCGTTCGCCGTGGGTCTACCGAGGCGACCAGCAGTTCCGCGATGACCTGCTCGAGCTGGTCGCCGCCGTGACCGATCCCGTCCGGCTACGACGCCATTACCTGCACGTCGGACGGGCGCAGTGGGCGCACGCGGACGAGGGTGCCGGGAGCGTCCGGCTGAAGCGGGTCTTCTATGCCATCAGGCCCGCAGTCACCCTGCACTGGCTCGACACCAACTCGGGTGTCCCGCCGATGAATCTCGACGAACTGCTCGCCGAGACCGTTGTTCCTGATGACGTCCGGGCCGAGATCGCAGACCTGCGCGATCTCAAGTCCCGCACGCGAGAGCTAGGGAGTGCACCAGCTCCGCAGGCCATCGCGCACTGGACGGAGGTCACCTTCGCTGCGGTGGACGACGCGTTCCGAGCACCCTCCGACGGGCTGAGGGCTCGAGCA
>NZ_JBMCZA010000183.1:34940-35457 GCF_048654705.1 Nocardioides sp. CPCC 206348 | reverse complement strand
GAGATCGCAGACCTGCGCGATCTCAAGTCCCGCACGCGCGAACTCGGGAGCGCAGCTGCGCCGCGGGCCATCGCGCAGTGGGCCGAGGTCACCTTCGCTGCGGTGGACGACGCGTTCCGAGCGCCCTCCGACGGGCTGAGGGCTCAAGCGACGGACGGTTTCCTCTCGTTGGTGGACCGATGGGCGCCCGACCGTCCCTGACGATCCTTGGCTAGCGTGGAGCCATGCTCGTCGCCTTCAGCATCAGTCCCACGACCGCCGATGACACCGGGAGCGTGTCGGAGGCGGTGGCCGCTGCCGTACGCGTCGTGCGTGAGTCCGGGCTGCCCAACGAGACCAACGCGATGTTCACGAACATCGAGGGGGAGTGGGACGAGGTGATGGCCGTCGTGAAGCGGGCGGTCGACGTCGTGGCTGCCGTGTCGCCGCGGGTCGGCCTCGTGCTCAAGGCGGACATCCGGCCGGGCTTCACGGGCGAGATGACCGCGAAGGTCGAGCGCGTCGAGAGGGCGCTCGA
>NZ_JBMCZA010000183.1:29667-34897 GCF_048654705.1 Nocardioides sp. CPCC 206348 | reverse complement strand
CCGCCGCAGTACCCGCCGCAGTACCCGCCGGCGTTCCCGCCTCCGGGCTTTCCGCCGCCGCGCAAGCGACCGGTGCTGCCGGTCGTGCTCGCGGTGGTGGCAGCGGTGCTGCTGATCTCGATCGCGGTGCTGGTGCCGGTCCTGCTCACGCGGGGCGATGACGACGACACCGTGGCCAGGGGCGACTCCACGGATGCAGGGGTGGACACCAGCGACCTCAGCGCCGTGCAGGAGTTCGAAGGTCTGACCAACCAGCACCTCGCGCTGGGCGAGTCCCACGAGTACCCGCAGTCCCCGTCGGTCGGCGGCGACCACGCGCCGGTCTGGCTCGAGTGCGGTGTGTACGACGAACCGGTACCCGAGGTCAACGTCGTGCACGACCTGGAGCACGGCACCACGTGGCTCACCTATCGTCCCGACGAGGTCGACGACGAGGGCATCCAGCAGCTCGGGGACGTCCTGCCCGACAACGGGATCCTGTCGCCGTACCCCGACCAGGAGGCGCCGGTCGTGATCACCGTCTGGGGTCGCCAGCTCGAGCTCACCGGGCCGGAGGATCCGCGGATCAAGCTCTTCATCACGAAGTACGCCGCCGGTGACACGGCGCCCGAACCGTTCGCGTCGTGCCACGGCGGGGTGTCTCCCGACGACCTCGACGGCGTCGGCGGCACCGCCGCCTGACCGGCGATCCGGTTCGCCGAACCGGTGTGGCAGGGGCGGGTCGTGAGTAGCCTGCTGCCATGGCGACCGCGGCGGAGCCGCTGCTCCTGGGCCGTGACGCCGTGTGTGAGCGCCTCTCGGAGAGGCTCGCCCGCGCAGCTCGAGGCGCGGGTGGCCTGGTGTGGATCAGCGGCGAAGCGGGGATCGGCAAGACGACCCTCCTCAGTGAGGCGTGCCGGATCGCTGCCGCCGGCGGGTTCCGGGTGCTGCACGGTGCCGCGTGGGACGACCCCGGGACGCCACCGTTCTGGTTGTGGGCCCAGGTCCTGCGCGACGCGGCGGACGGAGTCGAACCCGATGCCCTGATGGATGCGTGGGGCCCACGCTCCCACGAGGCGTTGGCTCTCCTGCCGGGGGCCCGCGTGGGCCTCACCGCGAGCTCCGCCACGCCGGGCACGAACCGGTTCGCCCTGTTCGACTCCGTCGCGGGAGTGCTCGAGATGCTGTCCCGCGACCGTCCCTTGCTGCTGGTGCTCGATGACCTGCACTGGACCGACGCCGGGTCGCTGCGACTGCTCCGGTTCGTCGAGCGGACGCTGGGCCGCCGGCAGGTCCTCGTCGTCGCGGCCTGGCGAGACCACGAGGCGCTCGTCGACGAGACGGTCGTGGGCCTCGCCGAGGAGCTCGCGTCCCGAGCCGACCGGGTGGCGCTGCACGGTCTCGATCCCGGGTCCGTAGGCCGGCTGGTTGCCGCCGAGACCGGCGGTGTTCTCAGCGATGCCGACGCCCGGCGGCTGCACCAACGCACCGGGGGCAACCCGTTGTTCGTCGGCGAGCTGGCCCGGCTGGCGGTGGACCGGGGGACCGACGTCATCGACTCGGCGGTGCCCGAGTCGGCGACCGCGATCATCAGGCGGCGCCTCGGCCGGGTGTCCCAGGCGTGCCATGAACTGCTGGTGGCCGGCGCCGTCGCCGGCACGGCGAGCGCCGTGGAGACGGTCGCGCAGATGACCGCGCAGCCCCCGGCCGCGGTCGCCGAGCTGCTCGACGAGGCGGTCGCCGCAGGCCTGGCCCGCGACCTGCCGGGACGCGTCGAGCTCCCGCACCCCCTCATCCGCGCGGCGGTGGTCGCATCGGTTCCCGCCCGTCGCGTCCGGGAGCTCCACCTGGCGGCCGCGACCCTGATCGCGAAGCGGGTGGAGGTCGATCCGAGTGCTGCAGCCGAGGTCGCCCAGCACCTGCACCGCGCCCTCCCGCTCTCGGATCCTGCTGCGGCGGTGGCCATGAGCCGTCGTGCCGCGGCGGCCGCACTGGCCGTCCACGCCTACGAGGAGGCCGCCGAGCACATCACCGCGGCGCTCGGCGCCAGCGAGAAGGGCAGCGAGGTACGACGCCAGGTCCTGCTCGAACGCGGCGCCGCCGTCATGGCGTTCGACAACCTCGAGGCGGCCCGGGAGGACTTCCTGGAGGCGGCCGGTCTGGCCCGTGCACGCGGTGACGGTTCCGGCCTGGCGGAGGCAGCGCTCGGGTTCGCAGCGGGCTTGTCCGGATTCGAGGTGCGGTTGTGGGACCGGACCCAGATGGACCTGCTCGAGGAGGCGCTGGTCCTGCTCGACGGTCAGGAGACCATCGCCCGTGCCGACGTCATGGCCCGGCTCTCGGTGGCGATGTCCTTTGCAGGAGACCCGGTACGACGATCGGCCCTGGCCGAGCAGGCCGTGGAACTGGCCCGGCGGCTGGGTGATCCTCGTGCCATCGCGCATGCGCTGGCTGCGCGCTGCGACACGATGGCCGGCCCCGCCCATTCGGAACGACGCGAGGCCGACGCGGGCGAGGTGATCAGCTGTGCGCGACGAGTGGGCGACCTCGGGCTGGAGCTGCTCGGGCTCCGGCTGCGGATCGTTGCCTTGCTGGAGCAGGGCAAGGGCCCGGCGGCGCGCGCCGACATGGCGGCGTTCGAAGCCGCGGCGGACCTGCTCCGCCAACCCCTCTACGGCTGGTACGTCCCGCTGTTCCGGGGCTTCGTCGCCCACCTCGACGGGGACCTGCGGCTGCAGGAGCGGTGCGCGAACGAGGCCGAGGAGCTGGGGCGTCGGGCGGGAAGCCACAACGCCGCGATCCTGGCCGCCGTGCAGCGCAGCTGGATCGCCATCGAGGAGGGACGCACCGAGGACATCTACCCTGAGCTCGTCGGCCTGATCGAGGCCTTCGCGGAAACGGCGCCCGACGGCACCCAGGTGATGGCCCTGTTCCCCGGGCAGCCGCACGACGTGCGGGCCGCGGCGTTGGCTGGTGTCGACGCCATCATGGCGGGCCTGGCCGACGACGCGGAACTGATCTCGAACCTGTCGCTGGTCGCTCTCGCTGCCTGGGATGCCCGTGACCCGGCACCCGCAGCGGCGGCGGTCCATCGGCGACTCGAGCCCTGGTCCGGGAGGTTCGCTGTCGACGGCATCGGTGCCGGGGCGATCGGGCCGGTCGACCGGTACCTCGGCCTGCTGGAGATCCTGATGGGCGACCTCGCCGCCGCCGACGCGCACTTCCGTGGGGCAGCGGACCTCGCAGGCAAGGCCGGTGCGGTACTGAGCGGAATCCACCTGCGTCGGGACCGGGCCGAGGTCTGTCTGCTCCGTGGCGGGCCGGGCGACGCCCGGGTGGCCGTGCAGCTCCTCGAGGAGGCGGAAGCCGGTTACCGGGCCCTCGGCCTCACCCAGCGTGCGGACGAGGCAGCGCAGCGTCGTACGGCCGCGCCCGGCCCGGTGCCCATGGTCGCGGGGGAGTCCGGATCGTTCCAGCGCGACGGCGACGTGTGGCGGGTGTCGTACGCCGGCGCGAGCGCCGTGGTGCGGCACGTGAAGGGCATGGCCGACCTGGCCGTGCTGCTCGGTCGGCCCGGCACCGAGGTGCACGCACTGGACCTCGCGGGCGTGCCGGGAGCGGCGGTGCACGAGGGCGACACCGGACCTGCGCTCGACGAGCAGGCCCGTGCCGCCTACAAGCAGCGGCTCGACGTCCTTGACAACGAGCTCGACCAGGCTGCGCTGGCGGGCGACGACGAACGCTGCCGCCGGGCAGAGGAGGAGCGCTCGTTCCTGCTGGCCGAGCTCAGCGCGGCCTACGGGCTCGGGGGCCGCGCCCGCCCCACCGGTGCCTCCGCCGAGCGCGCTCGCAGCGCGGTGACCTGGCGGATCCGTGACGCGATCCGCCGACTCGAGGCCGCGGAGCCGGGGATCGGGACGCACCTGCGCCATGCCGTGCACACCGGCACCTTCTGCCGGTACGAACCCGAGCGGCCGGTCACCTGGCTCCTGTGAGGCGGGTCGCCGTGAGGCCGCCTTCCGGTGTGAGGCGGAACCTCTCGCCTCCGGGGTGACAGCACTTCACCCCGACACCCACAGGAGTCCGCCATGAGCTTCATCCAGATCGAGGACCTGCACACCGACCACATCGCCGAGATCAGCGAGCTCGGCGACCAGTGGCGCCGCGACACCGCCGGTCGTCGTACCCTCCTCAGCGATCGCGTGTACGTCGACCGCAACGACCCGTCGCACTACGTCGCCATCAACGAGTTCGCCTCCTACGAGTCGGCGATGGTCAACTCGGCCCTGCCCGAGACCGACGCCATCGCCGCACGCTTCGCGGCACTCGTGACGGGCGACATCAGCTACGTCGACCTCGACCTCGTGGCCGCCCACGACGCCCGCACGGAGGCGGCCGACGTGCTGCGCCAGGACCTCGAACGGTCCGCACTCACCCCGTCGGCGTACACCGACGACGTCCGCTTCGAGGGCATGTTCCCGCAGGCCCTGGTCCGCGTGACCGGGCCCGACGCCGTCACGGCGCTGCTCGTCGAGGACGCTCCCGCACGGACCATCGAGACCTGGGACGTCCAGCCGACCCCGAACGGCTTCGCGCTCGAGTACTCCTGGCGCACGACCGGCGAGACGTCGTACCTCTCCGTGGGTACGGTGCTCGCGACCGTCACCGACGGCCGGATCAGCCGGATCCTGTGCACCTGCGCCGGGTCGTGGGACAGCGCCGCAGAGGCGGCCATCGTGGGTGCCGTCACCGCCGGGTCCGCGTCGTGAGCGTCGCGGACGCCGTCGACACCGATGTCGAGGCCGATGTCGACACCGATGTCGAGGACGATGTCGAGGCACGGGCCGGGGAGCTGGTCGAGCGGCTCTTCGGCCACACGATCGCGACCCTCGAGATGGCGACGATCTGGCTGGGGACCCGGCTGGGCCTGTACGACGCCCTCGCCACCCCTGGCACGGCCGCCGATGTCGCGCAGCGCTCGGGCGTCCTGGAGCGGTACGTCCGTGAGTGGCTCGAACAGCAGGCCATCGCGGGCCTCGTCTCGGTCACCGTGCCGGACGTCGACCCGGCGGCCCGGACGTTCGGCCTCTCGGCTCCCCAGCGTCTCGTGCTGGCCGACGCCACCAGTCCGTTCTCCGGCGGCGCGCTCGCACTGCTGTCCGGCGGCTGCGGATCGGCGCTGCCGCAGGTCCTGGAGGCGTGGCGAAACGGCACCGGCATGCCCTTCGGCGCCTACGGCGACGACGTCCGC
>NZ_JBMCZA010000183.1:29346-29588 GCF_048654705.1 Nocardioides sp. CPCC 206348 | reverse complement strand
GGTGCGCGACCGGGACTGGTCGCCGTGGGCATCGACCTGGACGAGGCCTCGGTCATGGACGCCCGCGCCAACGCCGTCGAAGCAGGCCTGGCCGGCAGGGTCGAGTTCGAGGTGGCCGCGTCCGACGCCGACCACGGCGCCGAGCGGTACGACGTCGCCTTCTTCTTCGAGAGCCTGCACGACATGGCGCACCCGGTCGAGGCCCTGGCCGCCGTACGACGCGCGCTGCGACCCGATGGCCG
>NZ_JBMCZA010000183.1:24914-29277 GCF_048654705.1 Nocardioides sp. CPCC 206348 | reverse complement strand
GTGGGGCTCGCGGAGCCCGGCTCCGCGGGCACGGGCGCGATGTTCCGGCCCTCGACGATGCGGTCCTATGCAGAGGCAGCCGGGTTCTCCGAGGTCCGGATCGCTCCGATCGAGCACGACTTCATGAGGTTCTACGTGCTGGTGCCGTGAGGCGACCGACTACGGTGACGCACGTGCACCAGTTCGCGTCGATCATCCTCGTGGACGTTCGTGGCTGGATCCTGTTGCAGGAGCGCGACGAGAATCCGGTGATCGACCCGGAGCGTTGGGGGTTCGTGGGCGGCCATGTCGACGAGGGGGAGCACCCTGACACGGCCGCCTACCGTGAGCTCGAGGAGGAGACCGGCATCCGCATGGTCGAGCCCGAGCTGACGCTGTGGCGCGAGACCACCGTGTTCCACGAGGGCTATGGCACCGAGGACACGGTGCGCGTCTACGTCGCCCTGACCCACGCCACCGATGCGGACATCACCGTCGGTGAAGGGCGGCAGATCGTGTTCGTCGACCCGGCCGTCACCGCCACCCTTCCGCTGGGCGCGAGTGCCGCCCAGATCCTGCCCGACTTCCTCAACTCGAACTTCTACCAGGAGCTGCTGCCGTGACCGGTCCCGCGTTCACCGTCATTCCCGTGCCCGGTCCGGGCGCCGAGGACGTCGTCGTCGCCACCTCGGGCCCCGACGCCGGAAGTGTCTTCACCGGCACCGAGGACGGTGCGATCTTCCGGATCTCCCCGGACGGTTCGCGGATCGACCGGGTGGCCAACACCGGGGGACGCCCGCTCGGCCTCGAGTGGTCGCCCGACGGGCGCCTGCTGGTCTGCGACGCCCACCGCGGTCTGCTGTGGGTCGACCCCGCGTCCGGCGCGATCGAGGAGATCACCGCCGACATCGACGGCGTGCCGATGAAGTTCTGCAACAACGCCGCCATCGCGTCCGACGGCACCCTGTGGTGGTCCGACTCGTCCACCCACTTCGGCATCCGGCAGTGGAAGCACGACTTCGTCCGCAACACCCGCACCGGCCGGCTCTTCCGGCGCGACCCGGACGGCACGATCACCACCGTCGTCACGGGGCTCGCCTTCGCCAACGGCGTCGCCCTCTCGACGGCCGAGGACTTCGTCTGCGTCGCCGAGACCGGCGCGCGCACCGTGGTCCGCCACTGGATCAGCGGCCCCGACCAGGGCACGCAGGACCTGCTCTGCACGGACCTGCCCGGCTACCCCGACAACATCGCGCGCGGTTCCGACGGGCTGATCTGGATCACCATCGCCAGCCCGGTCGATGCACTGGTCGAGCGGATCCAGCGCGGCCCGCTGCTGTTGCGCAAGCTGGTGACCCTGCTGCCCGATGCCGTGCAGCCCAAGCCCAAGCAGACCGTGCGGGTCGTGGCGTACGACGACCGGGGCCGTCTCGTGCACGACGTGGACCTGCGTCCGGGCGACCACGGGGCGTCGTACCACATGGTGACGGGGGTGCGGGAGCACGACGGAATGCTCTGGATGGGAAGCCTGCACGAGCCCGCCGTGGCGTGCCTCGACCTTTCCGCAATCGCCACGACGACCGCCTAGACTCGGCACATGCCTGTCCTCGACAAGATCTCCGGTCCCCGTGACCTGCGGACCCTCTCCGAGGACGAGCTGACCCAGCTGGCGGCCGAGATCCGCGACCTCCTCATCCGGACGGTCGCGACCAACACCGGGCACCTCGGGCCCAACCTCGGCGTCGTCGAGCTCACCCTCGCGATCCACCGCGTCTTCGACTCCCCGCGCGACAAGGTCGTCTTCGACACCGGCCACCAGTCCTACGTGCACAAGCTCGTGACCGGTCGGGCGGCCGCGTTCGACACCCTGCGGCGCGAGGGTGGCCTCAGCGGCTACCCCAGCAAGGACGAGTCCGAGCACGACCTGGTCGAGAACTCCCACGCGTCGACGGCGCTGAGCTACGCCGACGGCCTGGCCAAGGCCTACGCCATCCGGGGCGAGGACCGCCACGTCGTCGGAGTGATCGGCGACGGCGCCCTCACCGGCGGCATGGCGTGGGAAGCCCTCAACAACATCGCGATCCAGCACCGCAGCAAGCTCGTGATCGTGGTCAACGACAACGGCCGCTCCTACACGCCGACGATCGGTGGCCTGGCCACCGCGCTGACCAGCCTGCGCACCGACCCGCGCTACGAGCAGGTCCTCGACGTCGCCAAGCGCCGCCTCACCGCGCTGCCCGGCGTCGGCCCGGCGGCGTACGACGCCCTCCACGCGGTCAAGAAGGGCCTCAAGGACGCACTGGCCCCCCAGGGGCTGTTCGAGGACCTCGGCCTGAAGTACGTCGGCCCGGTCGACGGGCACGACCGTGCAGCCATGGAGCAGGCGCTCAGCCAGGCGAAGCGCTTCGGCGGTCCGGTCATCGTGCACGCGATCACCCGCAAGGGCTTCGGCTACGACCCCGCGGAGCGGCACGAGGCCGACCAGTTTCACGCGCCCGGCCCGTTCGACGTCCAGACCGGCATCGAGAAGCCCAAGGGCCGGATCTGGACCGACCACTTCGCCGACCACATCGTCAGCATCGGTGAGCGCCGGCCCGACATCGTCGGCATCACGGCCGCGATGACGCACCCAGTGGGCCTCGACCAGTTCCAGGCCCGCTTCCCCGACCGGTTCTTCGACGTCGGCATCGCCGAGCAGCACGCCGCGACGTCGGCTGCCGGTCTCGCCATGGGCGGCCTGCACCCCGTCTTCGCGGTCTACGCGACCTTCCTCAACCGCGCCTTCGACCAGGTGCTGATGGACGTCGCGCTGCACAAGTGCGGCGTCACCTTCGTGCTCGACCGCTCCGGTGTGACCGGTGACGACGGCGCGAGCCACAACGGCATGTGGGACATGTCGATCCTGCAGGTCGTTCCCGGGCTGCGCCTGGCGGCGCCGCGCGACGTCACCCGGATGCGGGAGTTGCTCGACGAGGCGGTCGAGGTCGCCGATGCGCCGACCGTCGTCCGCTTCCCGAAGGGTCCGCCGCCCGACGACATCGCCGCGATCGGCAAGGCCGGTGGCTGCGACGTCCTGGTGCGCGAAGGTGCCCGTGACGTCCTGGTCGTCGCGGTCGGCTCGATGGCCACGATCGCCGTCGACGTCGCCGCGCGCCTGGTCGCCCAGGGCATCGGCGTCACCGTCGTCGACCCGCGCTGGGTCAAGCCGGTCGACCCGGCCCTGATCGACCTGGCCCGCAACCACCGCCGCGTCGTCACGATCGAGGACAACGGCCGGGTGGGCGGTGTCGGCTCGGTGCTGCTGCAGACGCTCAGCGACGCGGGGGTCCGCACCCCGGTGCGCCTGCACGGCATCCCGCAGGAGTTCCTCAGCCACGCCAAGCGCGCCGCGATCCTCGAACGGATCGGCCTGACGGCGTCGACCATCGCGCTCGACGTCCTCCACGACATCACTGCCGAGCCGGTGGCGGAAGGTCGGACGCTGCTCGATGTGGACGGCAAGCGCTGACCCAGGCCGCAGTGCGCACCGAAGGGCTCCGGTGCGCGGTGCCCTGCGGTCGTTGCTGTTCCTGACCAGCCTGTTCGTCACCTGCCTGGGCCTGCTGTCGCTCACCGCCTGCTCGGACGACCTGCCCCCGCCGACGTACTCCGGCGACCCGTTCACCGACGTCGGCGAGCTCATGCAGACCACGGTCAACGCGCGCGCAGTGGCGCTGCAGAAGCACGACGTCACCCGCTACCGGCTCACCCTCGACCCCTCTGACACCGGCCTGATCGACGACCAGCAGGTCTATTTCGACAACCTCGAGCAGCTGCCGATCGAGGTGCTGCGCTACCGCGTGCTGACCGACACGATCACCCTGGTCGAGGGCTCGGAGGACTACTGGGCCGAGGTCGTGCTCGCCCTGAAGCTGAAGGGGTACGACGCCGCGGCGGTGCGCACCCGCGACCGGTTCCTGTTCACCCCGTCCGAGGACGGCCGGCACATGCTGATCTCCTCCACCACCGACTACCAGTGGGAAGCCGACCACCCGGGCAACGTACAGCCCTGGGACCTGGGCGCGGTCCAGGTGGAGGAGCGCGCCGGTGTGCTGGGCGTGTTCGACGACTACACCGAGGACTCGTCCGGCGAGGTGCTGGACGCGGTGAGCAGCGGTCGCGGCGACGTGCGCGCCGTCATCGGCGACGACGACGCGAAGCTCGCCGACGGCGTCATCGTCTACTCGCTGCAGGACCCGACCTTCCTGCGTGGACTGGCGAACCAGACGGTCGGGGACCCGGACCGCGCCGACGGACTGACCATCGCGGTGCCCGTCGACACGCGCACGCCCGGCAAGGGCGCGGCGTCGTACCGGATGTTCCTCAACCCGCGGGTGCTCGACCA
>NZ_JBMCZA010000183.1:24582-24888 GCF_048654705.1 Nocardioides sp. CPCC 206348 | reverse complement strand
CGCCTGGTTCGCCACGAGCTCACCCACGCCCTGCTCGGTGCCCGCGGCCGCGGGGCGCCGTTGTGGATCAACGAGGGCCTGGCCGAGTACGTCTCCGTACGCCCACTGCCGCCGGCGAAGCGGCGCCTGCCCGCCAGCGCCCTGTCCGTCGGCGCGAGCGCGACCGACCTCCCGGGCGAGGCCGAGTTCGCCGGGCCCGACGCCGAGGGCTGGTACGCCGTCTCGTGGTGGGTCTGCGAGTACGTCGCCAGCGCCTACGGCGAGGACGTGCTGCTGCTCCTTCTCGACCGTCTGCAGCACGGCGCC
>NZ_JBMCZA010000183.1:0-24572 GCF_048654705.1 Nocardioides sp. CPCC 206348 | reverse complement strand
GTCGCCAGCGCCTACGGCGAGGACGTGCTGCTGCTCCTCCTCGACCGTCTCCAGCACGGCGCGGACCAGGCCGAAGCCCTCCAGGCTGTGTTGGGCATCACGTCCAGCCAGCTCGCCCAGCGTGGTGTGGCGTTGATGACCACCACCTACGACCGCTGACCCCGATTCCCCGCCACTAGGCTGGTGTCGTGACCTCTCCTGCGCAGCCCACCGGCCCCTCCTCGCGCGTGGTGCACATCGTCGACGAGGTGCCCGAGCTCGAGGGCGTCAGTTCCCTGCCGCTGATCGTCGCGCTCGAGGGCTTCCTCGACGCGGGCAGCGCCGGAGCCCTGGCCTGTCGCCACCTCGTCCGGACCGGCGCCGACTCGCCCGAGGGTGGGGGAGTCGTGGTCGCCACCTTCGACGTCGACCAGCTGCACGACTACCGCGCCCGCCGGCCCCCGATGACCTTCGCGCGCGATCACTACGAGGGCTACGAAGCCCCGCGCCTGGTGGTGCGCCTGCTGCACGACACCGGCGGGACGCCGTACCTCCTCCTGCACGGCTCGGAACCGGACATCCGCTGGGAGGCGTTCTGCCGCGCGGTGCTGGAGGTCGTCGAGCGGTTCGCGGTCTCCCTCGTGGTGTCGATCGGCTCGGTCCCGATGGCGGTGCCGCACACCCGCCCGATCGCGATCACCCACCACGCCAACAACCCCGAGCTGCTCAAGGGGACCAGCCCCTGGCGCGGCGAGCTCCGTGTGCCGAGCAGTGCCCAGGCGCTGCTGGAGGTCCGTCTCGGCGAGTGGGGCCACGACGGCCAGGGATTCGTGGCGCACGTGCCGCACTACCTCGCCCAGCTCGACTACCCGCCGGCGTCGATCGCCCTCCTCGAGCAGGTCGAGCTGGCCGCGCGCCTGACCATCGACCTCACCGCGCTGCGCGAGCTCGCCGACGAGCGCGAGGAGGAGATCAGCCGCTACCTCGCCGCGAACACCGAGGTGGCCGACGTCGTCTCCGCGCTCGAGCAGCAGTACGACACGTTCGCCCGCGCCGAGGACGAGGGCAGCAGCCTGCTCGCCAGCGACGAACCGCTGCCGACCGGTGAGGAGATCGGCCAGCAGTTCGAGCAGTTCCTGGCCGGCCTCGAACGTCCCGACGAGACCGGAGGACAGGCGTGACCGAACGCACCATGGGCGAGGCGACCCGCAAGCTGGTGGCCCTGCTCGACCTCGAGCAGCTCGACACCGACCTGTTCCGCGGCACCCAGCCCGAGACGATCCGTCAGCGCGTGTACGGCGGCCAGGTGGCTGCGCAGGCGCTGATCGCGGCGTCCCGCACGGTGCCCGAGGGCTTCCACGTGCACTCGCTGCACTCGTACTTCCTGCTGGCGGGCGACTACAACGTCCCGATCATCTACGACGTCGAGCGGATCCGGGACGGCAAGTCCTTCGCCACCCGTCGCGTCCTCGCGCGCCAGCACGGCCGGCCGATCTACTACCAGTCGCTCAGCTTCCAGAAGCTCGAGGAAGGCCTCGAGCACCAGGACGTGATGCCCGAGGTGAAGGGTCCCGACGAGGGCCTGAACCTCATGGACCTGATGAAGGAGCGCGGCAACGACGACGGCCTCAGCACGGAGTGGGCGGCGCTCGACGTCCGCTGGCTCGGCAACTCGTCGTACGGCCTGGACCCCGACCCGATGCACCCGTCGCGGACACAGGTGTGGATCCGCGTCGACGGGCGGCTGACCGACGACCCGATGGAGCACCTGGCGACCTTCACCTACGCCAGTGACGTGTCCCTGCTGGGGGCGACCCTGGCTGCGCACCCCGACAACGGGCCGGACAAGGTGCAGATGGCCTCGCTGGACCACACCATCTGGTTCCACCGGCCGTTCCGGGCCGACGAGTGGTGGCTCTACGACCAGCAGTCCCCGTCGGCCAGCGGCGGACGAGGGCTCGCCCTGGGCAGGATCTTCACCCAGGACGGAACCCTCGTCGCCACGGTTGCGCAGGAGGGGCTCATCCGCCCCCGACGCTGACTACAGCGCCGTCGTACGACCGAGCAGGTGCGGTGCACCCGTCTTCGGGTTCACCAGCGTGAAGTCGTAGCCGGACTCGTTGCGGTCGGCGCCGAACTGCACCTTCCCCGGAAGGAAGATCGGCTTCTTGAAGGCGACCGACACGTTGACCGCGTCGGGCAGCCGGTTCTCGAGTGCCGCGATGCAGCGCGCCTTGCTCCACATGCCGTGCGCGATGTGCCGGGGGAAGCCCAGTGCCTTCGCGGTCAGCGGGTAGAGGTGGATCGGGTTCCGGTCGCCGGACACCGCACCGTAGGTGCGGCCGAGGTTGTCCGGAAGGCTCCAGACGGGTCCCTTGGCCTCGACGGCGGCGAGGTCCATGCCCGGGTCGCCGTTCTCCTTGTCGCCCTTGCCGATGCGCAGGTACGTCGACGTCGACTCCCACACGACCTCGTCACCGACGGTGCCGGTGACGTTCATGTCCCACGCGCGGCCCTTGGTGCTGGCGCGCAGGTTCTCGGCGACGAGCGACAGCGAGACGGTCTCGCCGATCGCCACCGGACGGTGCTGGGTGATGGAATTCTCCAGGTGCACCGAACCGATGGCCGGGAACGGGAAGTTCACGTCGGTCATCAGCTGCATGTGCAGCGGGAAGGCCAGCATGTGCAGGTAGGGGACCGGGGCGACGTCGCGCTCGGGGAAACCGCACACCGCTGCATAGCGGTTCACCGCCGAGCGCTCGACGACGACGTCGTTGCGCTCGAGGGTGAGGTCGGGCAGCGTCGTACTGGTCTTCTTGACGCCCGGCAGCTGGTTCACGCCGGGTACGGCGGGCAGGGCCGCCTTGAGCATCACGGGCAGGGCCATGTCAGGCACCCAGCATCATCTGGCCGCAGACCCGGACCACGTTGCCGTTGACGGCGGACGAGGCGGGGTTGGCGTACCAGGCGATGGTCTCGGCGACGTCGACCGGCAGGCCACCCTGCGACATCGCGTTGAGGCGCTGGCCGACCTCGCGGGTCGCGAACGGCACGGCGGCGGTCATCGCGGTGATGATGAAGCCCGGAGCGACGGCGTTGATGGTGATGCCGTCCTTGAGCTCGTCGGCGAGGCTGTCGACGAAACCGATGACGCCGGCCTTGGAGGCGGCGTAGTTGGTCTGGCCCACGTTGCCGGCGATGCCGGCGATCGAGGCGACACCGATGATCGAGCCGCCCTTGTTGATGACCTTCTGGTCGAGCAGCTCGCGGGTGATCAGCTCGGGAGCGGTCAGGTTCACGCCGATGACCGAGGTCCACCGGTCGCCCTTGTCGTTGGGCGCCATGTTCGCGAGCTTGCGGTCGCGGGTGATGCCGGCGTTGTGGACGACGACGTCGACGCCGCCGTGCTTCTCCTTGAGGTGGTGCGCGATCCGCTGCGGCGCGTCCTTGGCGGTGATGTCGATGGTCAGCCAGTCGCCGTCCAGCTCGTTCATCAGGCTCTGCAGCTCGCTGGCTGCCTGCGGCACGTCGACACCGACGATGGTCGCGCCGTCACGGTGCAGCACGCGGGCGATGGACTCGCCGATGCCGCGGCTCGCGCCGGTGACGAGGGCGATCTTGCCGGCCAGCGGCTTGGTCCAGTCCTCGACGCTCGTGGTCGTGGCCTTGCCGTGGGCGCCGACCCGGACGACCTGGGCGGAGACGTAGGCGGACTTGGGGGAGAGGAAGAAGGCCAGGCTGCTGGTGATCGCGGCCTCCTCGCCGTCGGCCACGTAGACCAGCTGGACCGTGCCGCCGCGGCCGATCTCCTTGCCGAGGCTGCGGGTGAAGCCCTCCAGCGCACGCTGGGCGACGCGCTCGCTGCCCTTGGTCTGCTCGGGCGGCGTACCGATCACGATCACGCGGGCGCAGGACTCGAGGCTGCGCAGCAGCGGGGTGAAGAAGTCGCGGAGGGCGACCAGTTCGTCGGCGGTCTTGAGGCCGGTGGCGTCGAAGACGAGGCCCTTGAGCTTCTCGCCGTCGACGGGGGTGGTCGTCGACGCGATGCCGAGCAGGTCGAGCAGGCCGGGGAGCGACTCGGCGAGTCGGCCGGTGCCGCCCACGAGGACGGTGCCCTGGACGAGCGGGTCGCCGTCGGAGTAACGGTCGAGTGCGGTCGGGTTCGGAAGGCCGAGGTTCTTGACGAGGAGCTTGCCGATCGGGGAGGTCACGAAGCCCTGGTACTTGTCGCTCATGGTGCGGCCGCCTGCTTTCTGCAAGGGTGGAAGTGCGGGAAGGTTGGTCCACGGGCCGAGCCCGCTCGGACCATATGTAACTAGATGTGTAACTCTGAGTCCATATTTCGTGATCTGCCCCTCAAATCGTTCTCTTGAGGGGCTCAGCGCCTGAGGATGGAAAACATGGCAAACACAGTTCGTCGGGCCGCCGTCATTGGTGGTAACCGCATTCCCTTCGCCCGCTCCAATGGCGCCTACGCCACTGCCTCCAACCAGGAGATGCTGACCGCCGCGCTCGACGGCCTCGTCGCCCGGTTCGGACTGGAAGGCGAGCGTATCGGTGAAGTGGCCGGTGGCGCCGTGCTCAAGCACAGCCGCGACTTCAACCTGGTGCGCGAGTCGGTGCTCAGCACCCGCCTCGCCCCGGAGACGGCTGCCGTCGACCTCCAGCAGGCCTGCGGCACCGGCCTCCAGGCGATCAACTACATCGCCAACAAGATCAAGCTCGGCCAGATCGAGTCCGGCATCGGCGGCGGTGTGGACACCACGTCCGACGCCCCCATCGCGATCTCCGAGAAGCTCCGCAAGAAGCTGATCCAGCTGAACAACGCGCGCTCCACCAAGGACCGCCTCGCGATCCTGGCGACCATCCGTCCCGGCGACGTGGGCCTCGCGATCCCGTCGAACGGCGAGCCGCGCACCAAGCTCTCCATGGGCGACCACCAGGCGCTGACCGCCCTCGAGTGGCAGATCACCCGTGAGGACCAGGACCTCCTGGCCGTCACCTCGCACCACAACCTCGCCGCGTCGTACGACGAGGGCTGGCAGGACGACCTGATCTCGCCGTTCCGTGGGCTCGAGCGTGACAACAACCTGCGCGGCGACTCGTCGCTGGAGAAGCTCGCGACCCTCAAGCCGGTCTTCGGCAAGGGCGAGGCCGCGACCATGACGGCCGCCAACTCGACCCCGCTGACCGACGGTGCCTCCGCGGTGCTGCTCGGCTCGGACGAGTGGGCCAAGGAGCACGGCCTCGAGGTGCTCGCCTACTTCGTCGACTCCGAGGTCGCTGCTGTCGACTTCGTGAACGGCGCCGAGGGCCTGCTGATGGCTCCGGCCTACGCCGTCCCGCGGATGCTCGAGCGCAACGGCCTGACCCTGCAGGACTTCGACTTCTACGAGATCCACGAGGCGTTCGCCTCGCAGGTCCTGTCGACGCTCGCTGCCTGGGAGAGCCCGGTGTTCTGCAAGGAGCGCCTCGGCCTCGACGCGCCCCTGGGCTCGATCGACCGCAGCAAGCTCAACGTCAAGGGTTCGTCGCTGGCGGCGGGTCACCCGTTCTCGGCCACCGGCGGCCGGATCGTCGCCAACACCGCCAAGCTGCTCAAGGCCAACGGCGGCGGCCGCGCGCTGATCTCGGTCTGCGCCGCCGGCGGCCAGGGCGTCGTCGCGATCATGGAGCGCTGAGCGACTCACCCGCATCGCGACGGCCCGCTACGGATGATCCGTGGCGGGCCGTGGCGAGAACCGAAGGCGGGAGAAGGATGACGATCGACCTGCCGCTGAGGCTTGCCCGCACCGGACTGGACGAGGCCACGTACGTCTGGCTCGCCACCAAGGCGGGTCTGCTGACCCCGACGCTGCCGCACAAGGCGGCGAAGATCGCGGTGGGCTACCTGAAGTACGGGGGACTCGGCGCGCTGCCCGTGCTCGCCGCGATCCGGTACGGCGATCGCGCGGCCGTGATCGACGAGCGGGGCGCCCTCAGCTTCAAGGACCTCGACGCGCGGTCCAACGCGCTGGCCAATGCCTGGCGCGAGCGCGGCCTGGAGCCGGGCGAGGGCGTGGCGATCCTGGCCCGCAACCACCGTGGCTTCCTCGAGGCGACGTTCGCGGCCGCCAAGTGCGGCGCGAGGATCGTGCTCCTCAACACCGACTTCGCCGGCCCGCAGGTCCGCGAGGTCGCCGAGCGCGAGGGCACCGACCTGCTGGTGCACGACGACGAGTACGCCGGCCTCCTCGAGGGCGTCGAGCCGCGACGAGGGCGGTTCCGCTGCTGGGCCGACACCGACGGCCCCGACACCATCGACGCGCTGATCGCGGGCGCGTCGAGCAAGGCACCGCCTGCTCCTGGTGTGCAGTCGAAGGTCATCCTGCTGACCAGCGGCACCACCGGCACGCCGAAGGGCGCATCGCGCCCCGAGCCACGATCGTTGGCGCCTCTCGGTGCCATCCTGAGCAAGGTGCCCATCAAGGCCCGTGAGATCACGGAGATCCCGGCGCCGATGTTCCACACGTTGGGCTTCGCGCACGCAGTCATGGCGATCGCGTTCGGCTCGACCGTGGTGGTCCGGCGCAGGTTCGACCCGGTCGCCGTCCTCGACAGCCTCGAGACGAACGGCGCCACCATGATGGTCGCCGTACCGGTCATGCTGCAACGGATGCTCGACGCACCCGGCGGCTTCGACGTGCAGCGGGACTTCCCAAACCTGCGGATCATCTTCGTGGCCGGGTCGCAGCTGGGTGCTGAACTGGCCAGACGGGCCACCGACGGCTTCGGCCCGGTGGTCTACAACCTCTACGGATCCACGGAGGTCGCCTACGCGACGGTCGCCACGCCCGACGACCTGATGATCGAGCCGGGTTGTGTCGGCCGACCGGTCAAGGGCGCGATCGTGAAGATCCTCGACGAGTCGGGCAACGAGCTGTCCACCGGCGTCACCGGCCGGATCTTCGTGGGCAACGGCATGCAGTTCGAGGGGTACACCGGCGGTGGCGGCAAGCAGAGCGTCGACGGACTGATGGCCTCGGGCGACGTCGGACACTTCAACGCCGACGGCCTGCTCTTCATCGAAGGTCGCGACGACGACATGATCGTCTCCGGCGGTGAGAACGTGTTCCCCGGTGAGGTGGAGGAGCTGCTGGCCACGATGCCGCAGGTCGAGGAGGCGTCCGTGGTCGGCGTACCCGATGAGGAGTACGGGCACCGCCTGGCCGCGTTCGTCGTACTCCGTGGGGACACGACGCTGACCTCCGACGAGGTTCGTGACCACGTACGGGTGAACCTTGCCCGTTACAAGGTCCCGCGCGACGTGCACTTCCTCGACGAGCTCCCTCGCAACCCCACGGGGAAGGTCCTCAAGCGAGAGCTCCGGGACATCGCCGCAGGTGTCGTCGGCCCTTGAGGCGAGGGTAGGGGCACTCCTTCGTCGCGAAGGTCAGGCGGTGGCGCGGTTGGGCGACACGAGCGCCAACGCCGAGGTCACCATGTAGGAACGAACCTGGTCCGCAGTGACCCGGTTGACCGTCGGGATGCCGGGCGCGACCTCGCTGACCAGGACGCCGAGCCGGGCAAGGTGCAGGGCGCCCAGGCCGCTGGCGTACAGCGTGTTGGCCAGCAGGACCGGGTCCTCGGTCAGGCTGAAGGCCTTCGCGGCGGCCCCGTCGCGGAGCTCGTCGGCGAAGATGGTCAGGCAGGAGGTCATGCCCCGGCCGAGGCGCAGGAGTGCGCTCTCGGACAGGTCGTCGAACAGCTCGCCGGCGGGGCGCGTCATCAGCGACTGGGCACAGTCGACGAAGGCGGGATGCGTCACCCCGAAGTCCACGAACGCACCGACGATGGCGGCGAGGCGCCCGGTGTGGGTCGTCTCCGGCGCCGCCGCTGCGACCATCGCTTCCTTCAGCTCCTCGAGGTAGCCGACGAGGGTCAGCGAGAAGAGCTCTTCCTTGCCGGTGAAGTGGCGGTAGACGATCGCGCGGTTGATGCCCACCGCGCTGGCGATCTCCTCGATCTGTGCGTCGCGGACACCCTTGGAGTCGAACAGTTCGCGGGTGGCGGCGATGATCTGTGCTTCGCGCTCGCGTCGGCGCGCGGCGGCGGCCTTGCGTCGACCGTCGCTCGCGGGTGCCTGGCTTGCCATGGCCCGAGTGTACGGCGTGTGCAACTCAGTGTTGCAACAAGTGTGACCGGACCGCCTCGATCGTGTCGGCCTCGGCGGCCGAGCTGTCGTCGCGACAACGGACGACGCGACGGCTCTGACTCGGTACGCTCCGCAGATGGGCGTTGAACCGGACGGCAAGGTCGCCGCGCCCGGACGTGCCCCCGGCGCGGAGACCGTCCCGGAGGTACGGGAGACGGCTGGTCCCGACCTCGCGGTGGGCCTCGTCGGGCTCTCCAGGAGCGCTGCCGCCGGCGATCCGCACCCCTCGATGACGCCGAAGCAGCTGCTCGCGCTCCAGCGGACGGCCGGCAACAGGGCCGTCCAGCGGGTCATCGGGACACCGACGGTGCAGCGCGACAAGGACAAGAAGAAGCCCGACTCGATCCAGGTCACGGGCAAGGCCAACGAGCCGGCCTACTACCAGACGAAGTCGGCCGAGCTCGCGATCCGCAAGGGCGGCCACAACGTCGCTGCGTGGACCACGCCGACCTGGGAGTTCAACGGCGCCTACATGGCCAACGACATGTCCGTCCTCAAGCTCTCCTACGAGCTCGGGTTCGTGATCGACCTGCCCTCGGACTACGACGCCGCCAAGGTCGAGATGCTCAAGCAGCACGAGCTCGGACACGTGGAGATCGCCAAGCGCAAGGCCAAGGAGGCGTTCGAGGTCTCGCTGAAGGCCAGGATCGAGGCGTTGGAGGACGCGCGCGACCTCAACGTCATCAAGGCCATGATCAGCAAGGCGATGGACGAGGCCAAGGCGGCGGAGAAGGCGGCCTCGCAGGCCTTCGACGACGCCGAGTACAAGGTGATGTCCGACCGCTACCGGGGCATCAAGGCGCCGCTCGCCGAACTGACGAGGTCCTCGCCCGGGATCGCGTCAGCGGCCAGGGTCCTGAAGACCGTCCCCGGGGGCATGCACAGGGCTCGCGGCACGGCTGCGTCCGGCGTCACGGCCGGCATTGCGGCCAAGGTCGACGCGGCAGCCGGAGCGTTGAGCCCCGCCGAGCTGGCGCGCGTCCAGTTCAACCCGGAGTTCGGCGCACTGGTCAGCAGCGCGCAGGCAGCGGCCAGGGACTTCATCACGTCAGGAGAGCTGGCGAAGGGACTCGAAGGCATCGGCGACGGGCCGGCGTTCAACCAGGACGAGATCCCCGGCGCGCAGAAGGTCGTCGCCGCGTGCGGCAAGTTCTCCTACTCCTCGTCGGGCGCGTCCGCCGGCTTCTGACCCGGGCTGCGGCGTTCGCTCACCCGAGGAGGGCCTTGACGGCGTCGATCGTGTCGGCCTCGTCGGCTGACTTGTCGTCGCGGTAGCGCACGACCCGGGCGAAACGGAGCGCCAGCCCGCCGGGATAGCGCGTCGAGCGCTGGAGGCCGTCGAAGGCGATCTCGACCACCTGCTCCGGCCGGACCGTGACCACCCAGCCGTTGTCGTCGACCTCGAGCTCGCCGAACCGCTCGGTCTGCCAGCGCAGCATCTCGTCGGTCATTCCCTTGAAGGTCTTGCCCAGCATCACGAAGCCGCCGGGCTGCGAGGGATCCCGCGCACCCAGGTGGATGTTGGAGAGCCAGCCCTTGCGTCGTCCGGACCCGCGCTCGACCGCGAGCACGACGAGGTCGAGGGTGTGGACCGGCTTCACCTTGATCCATGCAGCGCCACGGCGCCCGGCGTCGTACGGCGCACCGGCGGCCTTGACGACGACGCCCTCGTGGCCGTCGGCCAGGGCCGCTGCGGCGAACGTCTGTGCTGCGTCCGGATCGGTGCCGACCCATCGTCGTACGCGATGTTGTTCGGGTACGAGACGTTCGAGGGCGTCCCAGCGCTCCGTCGCCGGCAGGTCGAGCAGATCGGTGCCGTCCAGGTGCAGCAGGTCGAAGAAGTACGGCGTCACGACGGTTCGGCCGTCGCTCTCGCCCTGCGTGGCCGTCCGTGACGCCGTCTCCTGGAACGGTCGTGGGCGGCCGTCGTTGGCCAGCGCGAGCGCCTCGCCGTCGAGGACGATCCGGTCGGCGGGAAGGGCACGGACGATGGCGACGACCTCGGGGAGCCGCGACGTGATGTCGTCGAGGCTCCGGGTCGCGACCAACACGTCGTCGCCGTCGCGGTGCACCTGGATCCGGATGCCGTCGAGCTTCGCGTCGACGCCGAAGACCTCGCCGGCCGGGGCCGTCCTCTCGATCGCCGCGGCGACGTCGGGCGCCGAGGAAGCGAGCATCGGGAGGACCGGTCGGCCGACGCTGAGTCCCACGGCCGCCAGCGCCTCGGGCCCGGCGAAGGCGGCGTCGACGACATACGTCGCCCCGCCGGCCAGCATGGCGGCGCGTCGTACGGCGGACAGGGGCACGCCCGAGGCCAGCGCGATCGCGTCGGTGACCACGGCCTCCAGCGCGCCCTGACGGACCTCGCCGACAGCGACCGCCCGGAGCCACTCCTGCTCCGGCGCGGTCGCGGCGCCGAACAATTGATCCACCAGGGCGGCCCGCGCGCCCTGCGATCCCGCACCACCGAGGCCGGCCATCGCGCTGAACGTGGCGTCGACCTGGCCCACCTCCAGCGACGCCGACTCGGCGGGGGAGGGCAGCGCCTGGAGGCTGCGCCAGCCGAGCCCCGTACGACGCTGCCGCAGGCGCCCGCTCAGGTAGTGCGCAACGAGCGAGCGTTCCTCCGGCGTCGCGTCCAGCAGCAGGTCAGCGAGGAATCGGGTCTTGTCCTTGCGCGACCGTGTTCCGGCCACCGCGGCCGAGACGTCGACGAGATCGCGCAGCAGCACAACGCCGTCCGATCAGTGCGTGGCCTCGAGGACCGCGGCGCTCACGGCGCCCTGGATGACCTGCTCGTAGACCTCGTCGAGGCTCACCGCGGAGGCGCTGGTGAGGGACAGGTCGCCGAAGTAGCCGGCGACCTCGAGCGAGACGAAGCCGTGGAGCGCAGCGAACAGCGCCATGCCGGTCTGGATCAGGCGATCCTCGGGCAGGCCGGCCGACCGCACCATCACGGCGAGCGCCTCGATCGCCTCGAGTGCCGCGGCGAAGAAGCCCTCGCGATCGATCGGGGGGCGGGTCAGTGCGGCGTAGCGCTGTGGATGGGTGCGGGCGAAGACACGCAGCTCGTGGCTGAGCGCGCGCAGCCCGTCGGCGCCGGCGTGCCCCATGGCCGCGGCGCGCACGTGTTCGCCGAGCATCCGCATGGCCCGCACCTGGACGAGGGCGCGCAGGTCCTCGAGGTTCGCCACGTGGTTGTAGAGCGAGGAGACACGTGCCTCGAGCTCGGCTGCGAGCGAGGTCATCGTCAGGGCGTCGTACCCGTCGCGATCGACGAGAGCCTCCGCTGCCCGGAGCACGGCCTCCTGGTCGAGCCGGCCGCGGCGGGTGCGGGTCGCGTCGATGGTCAACTGCCCTCCGGGAGCGTGAGGTGTGCGAAAGGGGTTCGTACGATTGTGAGAGAGCGTAGTCGTCACGGACCGGATCCGGCGACTGGCAACGCCTGTCAGGCGTGGGTCATTGGCCTTACAGTGCTGCGATGACCTCCCCGGACGGAGTCCGTGTGTGGCACCCGGGGCGACCGGTCCCCGTGGCCGCGTTGCTTCGCCAGCAACGCCGCGGCGCTGGTGATCCGACGCATCGGCTGGACGTCGACGGGTGGCACTGGCGAGCGAGCCGCACGCCTGCGGGGCCGGTCAGCCTGGCCATCTCCAGCCAGCGCGCCGACGGCGGTGTCGAGATCCGGGCGTGGGGCGAGGGCAGCACCTGGGCGCTGGCGCAGGCCCCGGCGCTGCTCGGCGATCTCGACGACTGGACCGGTTTCGTGCCGCAGCACCCGGTGCTCGAGGACGCCCGCCGCCGGCACCCCCATCTGCGACTGGGCCGGACCGGACGCGTGCTGGAAGCCGTCGTCCCCGCGATCATCGAGCAGAAGGTCACCGGCCAGGAGGCCTTCGCGGGTTTCCGGGCGCTGGTGCGCCGCCACGGAAGTCCCGCGCCGGGGGCCGGTGCCGGGCACCACCTGATGGTCCAGCCCGACGCGGCGACATTGCGATCCATCCCGTCGTGGGAGTGGCTGGCCCTCCACATCGACCCCGCCCGGTCCCGGGCAGTCGTCACGGCGGCCCGACACGCCGACGCCCTCGAACGGATCGGGGACCTGGTGGGCGAGCACGCGGGCAAGGAGGCGGAGCGGCGGCTTCGAAGCCTTCCGGGAATCGGTGTGTGGACCAGCGCCGAGGTCCGCCAACGTGCCCTCGGCGACCCGGACGCGGTGTCCTTCGGTGACTACCACGTGGCGAAGGACGTGGGTTGGGCCCTGACGGGGACAGCGTTCGACGACGCCGGGCTCGCCGCGTACCTCGCGCCCTGGCGCGGGCATCGCGGAAGGGTCCCCTTCCTGGTCGCCGCGGCCGGTTTGAGGCGGCCACGACACGGTCCGCGCATGGCGCCACGTGAACACCTCAGGACGCGTGACCAAATTGCGTGATATCTGTTACACCGAGCAACAGGCAGTCGCGATGCTCCGCGACGGGCGGGAATTCACCCGCGATCCAAGGCAAGGGGTTCACATGGGAGTCGTCAGGATGGGTGCCTACGCGCACGCTTCCGCACCCGACGTCACGCGACTCCTCGAAGAGGTCGACCCGGCCGCATTCATCGTCGCGGTGCGGTCAGCGTCCGACGCAGATCTCCTCGCTGTGACCCATGACGCAGAGCGGGGTCTGGCCGTTGTCGAAGGTGTGATGCAGCGCCTGGGCGAGTTCGCCGTCTCCGAGCAGCTCGCGGAGATGGACTGCCACCTGCTGTGGGAGACCACCGACGTTCCCGGCGCGCGCCATGTCCTCCGTGTGCACGACGGTACGACGCAGGTGGTGGCTGGATCCGCGCCCACCGACCTGGCCGTGCAGGGAACGGCGCTCCAGCTGCTGCGCCTGGTCGCTGGCCAGCTCGACGTCGCCGTCGCCTACCTGGGTGACACGCTCCGTCTCGAGGGCTCGAGCGAAGCCGCGCTCGCCCTCGCCGCTCTCTTCGCTGTCGACGGCTCTGCCCCACTGACGGGTCAGCCCGTCAACCCTCGTGACATCGACCCGGTGCAGGTTGCCCGGGCACTCTCCGGCGTCAACGCCGACCATCTTCGGTCGGTCATGGCGTCGGGCTTCCGGCCGGTCATCCTCGAAGAGATCTTCGACCGGATGCCGGCCTACGTGAACGGCCGAAAGGCAGCAGGCGTCCAGATCACGGTCGGCTTCAGGTTGACCGGGCGCCCCGACGGAGAGGTGGACCGTTACGTGCTCCGACTCAGAGACGGTCAAGCGACCGTTCTCGCAGGGGAGGCGGCCGATGCCGTCGGCCGGGACGATCGCGATGCGACCGTCACCTGCGAGGCACAGGACTTCCTGCGCCTGGCAACCGGTCACCTCAGCGCCGTGACGGGCGTGCTGCGAGGACAACTGAAGGTTCGAGGCGACAAGGTCGCCGCGCTGCGCCTGAACTCGGCGTTCGACATCCCGACGGCGGCAGCCTGATGGCCGCCGTCGTTGCAGGTGGCCGGTCGTTCCTCAGCAGCTTCACCGACCGGTTCAAGGACGGCATCGAGACCACGGGTGACCTGGTCAAGCTGTCGGTCGAGTCGCTGCAGTGGGGTTTCTCCGACATCGTGGCCCGCCGGTTCTCCTGGAGCGAGTTCCTGCTCCAGTGCTGGTTCATGACGCGGGTGTCGCTGTTGCCGACGATCCTGGTGTCGATCCCGTTCGGCGTGATCACGTCCGTGCAGATCGGCGCAGCGGCCAACCAGATCGGCGCGCAGTCCTTCATCGGCGCCGTCAACGGCATCGGCGTTCTCCGGCAGGGAGCGCCGCTGGTGACGTCGTTGATGATCGCGGGCGCCGTCGGTTCGGCCATCTGTGCCGACCTGGGTGCGCGCACGGTCCGCGAAGAGATCGATGCGCTCAAGGTGATGGGCATCTCGCCGATCCAGCGCCTGGTGGCTCCTCGCATCCTGGCCGGACTCCTCGTGTCGATCCTGCTGACGGTCATCGTCGCCATGACGGCGATGACGACGGCCTTCGCCATCGTCGTCGGGACCGGCCAGATCTCCTCGGGCACCTACCTCGACTCGTTCGTCGGGCTCGCCCAGCCGGCAGACCTCGTGCTGGCGGAGCTCAAGGCGTTCATCTTCGGGTTCGTGGCGGTCATCGTCGCGGCACACAAGGGGTTGCACGCGTTCGGCGGTCCGAAGGCTGTTGCTGACGCGGTCAACCAGGCCGTCGTGCTCAGCGTGATCCTGCTGGCCGTGATCAACGTGGGCCTGACCCAGGCCTACGTCATGCTCTTCCCCGGAGGTGCCTGATGTCCCAGGTCCAGCTCGGACGCACCCTGGGCTCGCGGTTCTCCGACGCCCTCGTCGGCCTGACCGACGGCTTGATGTCGACCCTCGCCCAGCTCGGCTCCTTCGTGACGTTCGCGGGCAAGGTCTTCGTCAACATCCCCTCGACGATCGCCATGTACCCCAAGGAGGTCCTGCGCCAGATCAAGGACATCGCCTGGGGCAGTGGCGCACTCCTGGTGGGTGGCGGCACGGTCGGCGTGATGATCCTGTTGTCGGTGGCGGCCGGAACGTCCATCGGTATCGAGGGCTTCAACGGTCTCGAGATCGTCGGCCTTGCACCGCTGACCGGCTTCATCTCCGCCAGCGTGAACACCCGTGAGCTGGCGCCCCTGATCGCGGCGCTTGCGCTGGGAGCGCAGGTCGGCTGTCGGTTCACGGCGCAGATCGGTTCGATGAAGATCCACGAGGAGATCGACGCGATCGAGGTGATGGCGGTGAGCGCGATGCGCTATGTCGTGACCACCCGCGTCATCGCATGCATGGTGGCGATCCTGCCGCTCTACCTGATCGGCCTGATCGGCAGCTACGCCGCGTCGCAGGCCTCGGTCGTCTTCCTGTTCGGTCAGTCGCCGGGCCAGTACGACCACTACTTCTCTTCCTTCGTGCAGGGCCGCGACATCGTCTTCTCGATCATCAAGATCCTGATCTTCGCGCTCACGGTGGCACTCATCCACTGCTGGTACGGGATGAGGGTGGGCGGCGGACCCCAGGCTGTCGGCGAGGCCACCGGCACCGCCATTCGCGCGTCCATCGTGTCCATCGTCGTTCTCGACATGATCCTGACCCTGGTGTTCTGGGGCGGGGACCCAGGCTTCCGGATCTCGGGGTGAGGTGAAGAAATGGCTCGCGAAGAAACTCGGCAGCAGCTCGCACGACGCGGACTGATCGCACTGGTCGCCCTGGCGGTCATCGGTGCGCTCATCACGCTGCGCAGCAACGGCACCTTCGGGTCCAAGCCGCACGTCACCGCAGAGGTCGCCAACGCCGGCGGGTCCTTGCGTGCAGGCTCCGACGTGAAGATGAACGGCGCCATCATCGGCAAGGTCTCGTCGATCGACCGGGCGAAGTCCGGCGGAGGGGTGACCATCGACATCGAGATGTCCGAGGACGACATCGACTCGGTGCCCGCCAACGCAGTGGCCCGGGTACTGCCCGCAACGGTCTTCGGCACCACGTTCGTGGACTTCGTGCTCCACGGAAAGGGTTCCGGCAAGCTGAAGGCCGGCTCGGTCGTCAAGGCCGACTCCAGCCAGGGGACGCTGGAGCTGCAGCAGGCCCTCGACGACATCGACCGACTGGTCAAGGCGCTGGGCCCGGCGGAGCTCGCCTCTGCGATCGGATCGGCAGCCGAGGCGCTCGACGGCCGAGGCGGCCAGATCGGTGAGCAGGTCCGGGTCCTCAACTCCTACCTCGACAGGCTCAACCCGCGGATGCCCCAGGTGCGTGCCGACCTGACGGCACTGGCGTCCACGACGAAGCTGCTCGACGAGATCGCTCCTGACCTGCTCGACGCGACGGACGACGTGCTGGTCACGCTGAACACCATCGTCACGCAGGAGGCGTCCCTGACGGCGCTGATCTCCGGCGGAACCAACCTGGCCCGGACGTCCAGCAACTTCCTCAGCAAGAACGAGAAGCAGCTCGTGCGATTCATCAACGGGTCGGCCGTACTGCTCGATGCGGTCTACGACAACCGCAGGGCCGGCATCAGTGATGCGATCGCCGTCAACATCGCCCTGGGCAAGGTCGTCCCGACGACTGTGAGAGAAGGATTCGTGAAGACCGACGGCACGATCAAGCTCGGTGTGCCGCGCTACTACCAGCAGCGGCCGACGTACCGCACTGGCAGCACGGACCAGGCCGGTATCGGCGGACTGCTGGGGTCGGGCCGATGACCGGGCTCCGGACGATTGCGATCAAGTTCGCGGCCTTCGCGACCCTCAGTGGCCTGCTGCTCGTGCTGCTGGTCAACACGATGACCAACGGAGTGTCAGGTGACACCCGGGAAGTCGTCGCCGAGTTCAGCGACGTCAGCGGTCTGCGGATCGGTGACGACGTGAAGGCGGCGGGTGTCCGCGTCGGTCAGGTCAAGAAGATCGAGGCCACCGACGAAGGTGCCGAGATCACCCTGGAGGTCGCCCGTGAACAGGCGGTCCTCGACAACACCAAGCTCGTGATGCGCTACCAGAACCTCCTCGGACAGCGCTACATCGGCATGGTGCAGGGCTCCAAGCGGGGCGCCGAGGTCGCCGACGGTGCCAAGGTGCCGGTGACGCAGACGGACCCGGGCTTCGACCTGACCGAGCTGCTCAACGGCTTCCGCCCCCTGTTCAAGGTGCTCCAGCCGGCCGACGTGAACACACTCGCGACGTCGCTCGTCAAGGTCCTGCAGGGGGAGGGCGGCACCATCGAGCAGCTCCTGAAGCAGACCGGCGAGCTCAGCAACTTCCTCGCCGACAAGGACGCCGTCATCGGTGAGGTCATGACGAACCTCCAGCCGGTGCTCGACAACCTGGCCGGCCAGGGCGACGAGCTCACCGCCACGGTTCGGGAACTGCGAGGCCTGATGACCGGCCTGGCCAAGGACCGGGAGTCGATCGGTGCCTCGATCGACGGGGTCAGCCGCCTGGTCGGAGCGACGAGCTCGCTCCTCAAGGAGGTCAAGGTTCCCCTGGTGAAGGCGACGGATCGCTTTGTGACAGTTGCCGACATGCTCGAGAAGTCGCGAGGAACCCTGGAGGACGCGGTGCCCGCATTCGGGACCATCTTCGAATCGCTCGGTCGGGCGACGTCGTACGAGAACGCGTTGAACGTCTACGTGTGCTCGTTGTCGATCGCACTGACCGAGGGCGCCGGCGGGATCAACCCGGTCGGCAACAACGGACCATGGTCGGCGGTGTGTCGATGAAGCCCATGAACGAGCGCGACCCGATGCGGGTCGGCCTCATCACGATCGCGATCCTCGGACTCATCGGTGCCGCCGTCGTCGTGCTCAGCGTGACGTCGTTCGGCACGAAGAAGTACACCGCCGTCATCGAGCACACGGCGGGCCTTCGTACCGGCGAGGACGTGCAGGTGCACGGCGTCAACTCCGGGAAGGTGACCGGTGTGGAGCTCGAGGACGACCACGTGGTGGTCAGCTTCGTGCTGGACAGCGACATCGAGCTCGGCAACCAGACCACCGCGACGGTGAAGGTGGCCACCCTGCTGGGCAGCCACTACCTCGAGGTGGATCCCAACGGAACGGGCTCGCTCGCCAATGCCCAGATCCCGATGGATCGCACTTCGGTGCCCTACAACCTCCAGGACGTCATCGAGGAGGGCACGAAGGCGCTCGACAAGCTCGACCCCGACATCCTCGCCAAGGCCCTGACCGCCATGGCGGGAACGCTGGGTGCGAGCGAGGACGAGATCGGACCCGCGCTCGAGGGCGTTGCCCGGTTGTCCGAGGTCATCTCCAAGCGCTCCGACCAGGTGGGTGACCTGCTGGCCTCGACGCGCAGCGTGACCGACCAGCTCTCCGCGAGCAGCGAGGACATCGTCGGCCTGATGAAGCAGGCCAACCTCGTGGTCGGCGAGATCACCAGCCGCAAGGAGGCCATCCACACGCTCCTC
Source organism: Nocardioides sp. CPCC 206348 (assembly GCF_048654705.1). Classification (NCBI taxonomy): domain Bacteria; kingdom Bacillati; phylum Actinomycetota; class Actinomycetes; order Propionibacteriales; family Nocardioidaceae; genus Nocardioides; species Nocardioides sp. CPCC 206348. Next base: position 6,450 of record NZ_JBMCZA010000183.1, on the reverse strand, counting down.
GTGGAGACCACCGACCTCTCGAAGGCGCTCACCGCGATCGTCACGTCGACCAACGGCAAGTTGAAGCCGGCGCTGGCCGACCTGAACGCGGTGCTGGACACCCTCAACAGGCAGGACAAGCAGTTGACCAACCTGCTCGAGGTGATGGGCCCCTCGGTCCGGTACCTCGCCAACGCGACCGGCAGCGGCCCGTTCGTGCCGCTGTACCTCAAGCCGCCCGCTGTCCCGGCGGACGACACGACCTGCAAGCTGCGGGGTGATTGCCAGTGACCAGGTCGAGGAATCTGCTGCGCGGCCTGGGGGCCCTGGTCGTGACCGGTGCCGTCCTGGCCACCTCCGGGTGTGGCGTCGTCGGCGGCTCGGACACGATGACGGTGAAGGCCTACCTGGCCGACTCCGCCGGTCTCTTCGTCGGCAACGACGTGGGTGTCCTGGGCGTCAACGTCGGCTCGATCACCTCGATCGAGCCAGCCGGTGACAAGGTGCTGGTCACGATGGAGATCGACGGGGACCAGCCGGTCCCGGCGGACGCCGGTGCGGTCGTCGTGGCCCGCTCCGTGGCGACGGACCGCTACATCGAGCTCACGCCGGTGTACCGCGAGGGCGCCAAGATGGCCGACGGTGCGACGATCGATGTCGATCGCACCCGGACGCCTGTCGACTTCGACCAGGTCCTCGACTCGCTCAACGAGTTCGCGACCGGTATCGGCGGCAACGTCGAGACGACGAAGGCTGTCCAGCGGTTCATCGATGCAGGAACCAGCGCCCTCCAGGGCCGGGGACCGCTGCTGAACCAGACCATCCACTCCCTGGCCGACGGCGTCAGCGGCATCTCCTCCCAGCGCGAGGACATCGCCGCGACGATGAAGTCCCTGGACGTGCTGCTCAGCAGCATCGCGACCAACGAGTCGACGGCCAGGACCTTCATCCAGCAGGTCTCCAGGGCGTCGAAGATCCTGGCCGACGAGCGGGAGAACTTCCGTTCGGCCCTTCGCTCGCTCGACGAGGCGGTCACCACCGTGGCCAAGTTCGCCGTCGACAACCGCCAGGAGATCGTCGACACCCTCGATGGTTCGACCGAGCTGATGAACACCGTGCTCTCGAAGCAGGGCAGGCTCGAGGAGATCCTCCGCGTGATGCCGCTCGCCCTGCAGAACATCGCCCTGATCAAGGGCGATCGCCTGCCGGTCCGGATCGATCCGTTGATCCTGGTGCCCCTCGGCAACGTGTTGCAGGACATCTGCGACGGGCTGTTGCAGGGCACGCTCTGCGATGCACTCCTCGGGACAGGACTGGGCCAGTGAAAGGGAAGATGACGATGCGCTCGACCTCTGCCCGGGCCGTTGCGGCCGCAGCGCTGGCGCTCACCGTCGGCTCGCTGTCCGCCTGCGGTACGACGATGCGCGACCTCCCGATCCCGGGCACAGGAGTGTCCGGGGACACCATCGAGGTCAAGGCACAGTTCTCCGAGGCGCTGAACCTCGCTGTCGGGGCTCCGGTCAAGGTCAACGGCGTCGACATGGGCAAGGTCAAGTCGGTGACGGTGGACGACTTCGTCGCCGAGGCCACGATGACGCTGAAGACGGACGCCGAGCTCCGGGAGGGCGCGCACGCACGTCTGCGCTACACCACCCCGCTGGGTGAGCTCTTCGTGGACGTCACCAACCCGGCCACGGGTGCAGAGCTCGGCGACGACGCGACGCTGGCGCTGAAGGACACCGAGACCGCTCCGACGGTCGAGGACGCGCTGGCGCAGGCCTCCCTGCTGATCAACGGTGGTGGCCTGGAACAGCTGCAGACCGTCACCGAGGAGCTCAACACCGCGCTCGTCGGCAACGAGGGCGACTACCGCGCGCTGCTGGACCGCGCTTCGGTGTTCCTGACCCAGGCAAACGCGACGACCCAGAGCATCGACCAGGTGCTGAACTCGCTCAACGGGCTCTCGACGACGCTCGCTGCACGACAGGGCACGATCAACCGGGCGGTCAAGGAGATCACGCCGGCTGCGAAGGTCCTGCGAGAGAAGACACCTGACTTCACGCGGCTGCTGGCAGAGATCAAGAAGTTCACCGGTGCCGCCAACAGGACGGTGAACGCCACCCGGTCCCAGCTGCTCAGCATGCTGACGGAGCTCGAGCCTGTCCTGGCGGAGTTCGCCAAGAACAACGGGACCTTCGAGTCCTCGCTCAAGCTGCTGATCGCCGGCGCCCGGGCCGTCGACGAGGTTGCGGCGACCGACTACCTGAACATCAGTCTCGAGCTCCACCTCAACGGCATCGATGCCACGGGGGCGGTACAGGGCACCATCGCTGGTCTGCTCGGCCTGCTCGGGCTCAATCCGAACACGCCCGGTCTGGGCGACCTGCTGGACCTCGGTGGCCTGTTGAACCTCGGCGGTCTGGCTCCGGCCAACAAGTCGACGAAGTCGGGCTCCACGACCAAGTCCGGGACGTCCGGCAGCACGACCGGCTCGGGCAGCAAGCCCGATCCATTGGGACTCAACGGCCTCCTGCTGGGCCTGCTCGGAGGCGGATCGCGATGATGAAGATCCTGAGTGACCGTCTGTACCTGAGCCTCATCGGCATCGGGCTGGTCCTGGTGTTCGCCACTGCCTACATCTTCGCCGAGGTCCTGGACCAGCCGCTGACCAAGCGGCCCGTCACGGTCAATGTCGAGCTGGCACAGACCGGCGGTCTCTTCGAGGGGTCGGCGGTGACCTATCGCGGTGTGAAGATCGGAAAGGTCGAGAAGATCGTCCCGTCCAAGGGCGGCATCCTGGCCGAGATCGCGATCACCACGGAGACCGACATCCCCAAGGACTCACTGGTTCGGGTGCGTAGCCTCTCGCCGGTCGGTGAGCAGTACGTCGACTTCCAGCCGAAGAGCACCAAGGGGCCGTTCCTCGCGTCGGGCGACGTGATCCCCGCGGAGTCGACGGACATCCCCAAGAGCCTGAGCTCGACGGTCATCGCCGTCAACAACGTGCTGCGCCAGATCGACGACAAGAAGCTGCGCATCGTCCTCGGTGAGCTCAGCACCGGCCTCAAGGGCACCGGCACCGACCTGGGACAGATCCTCGACCAGGGCACCGCGATCCTCGCGACCCTCAATGAGGTGTGGCCCGAGACGGACCGCCTGATCACCAACGCCGGCACCGTCCTGCCCATCGTGACGGACAACGCGGACTCGTTGCGGGTCCTTGCCCAGTCATCGAAGCAGTTCGCCCAGTTCCTCCGCGAGTACGACCCCGAGCTGCGCGACATCCTCAAGCGCACTCCGGCGCAGCTCAAGGAACTGGTCCGGCTGGTCAACGACGCCGACACGGTGTTGCCGGGCTTCTTGGCGACGGGCGTTAGTTTCACTGACGTGTTCCGATCCTACGAACCCCACCTGCGGGCCCTCCTGCAGTCCTACGAGCCCGGCCTGCGGTCGCTGCTCGCCAAGGTCCAGGGTGGCGAGCTGCGCATCCAGATCATTGGCGACAAGAGCCCGCGCTGCAAGAAGTACGGCACCACGCGCCTCGACCCGGTGAACCCGGAGCGTCGGCCGCTCCAGAAGGACGCTCGTTGTGAAGCATCCTTCGCCACGCTGCAGCGGGGCGCCAACCATGCCCCCGGGCCCGTTCGGTGAGGGTCGGGAAGAGCCTGCACCGGGCCGCCGGCCCACTCGTCGCGCTGGTGCTCGCGGGCGCCGTGCTCTCCGGGTGCGGAGCCGACGACCAGCAGGCGAAGGACCTCAAGGAGGCCCGCGCGAAGGTGCAGGAATTGACGGCGGAGGACACCGCCGCTGATGAAGCCCTGGCTGCCGCCAAGACGCTGCTCGCCGAGATCACGACGTACTCCTGGAAGGAGGGTGACCACGAGTTCGCGTGGCTCGACAAGATCGCGGGCACCGAGCTGAAGGACAAGCTCGCTCCCAACGTCCCGCTCCTCCAGGAACAGATCGTCAAGGGCAAGGTCACCGCCAAGGGCCAGGTCGTCGACTCGGCAGCGCGCGTGGTCGACGAGACCCAGGTCGAGGTCCTGGCGTTCGTCGACCAGGCCATCACCGACGAGACCAACAAGGACATCAAGATCGAGGAGCAGCGGGTCAGCATGACCATGAAGCTGGTCGACGACGAGTGGCTGGTCGAGCGTCTCGAGCTTCTCAGCGGCACCAACAACGAACCCGTGCAGTAGTGCGTCGGCCCTTCGACCCGATGCTCTAGATTGACGCGCGTGGCGCATGGTGACAGGGACAGGCTCGCCGGGCTGAGAACGGTGTTGCGGCGGGTTCTGCTCACCGTGATCGGTGTCCCGTTCGTGGTGGCGTTCGCGATGTCCGTGGTCGACTCGTACCGCCGCCGCGGGAAGCGCCCCAAGCCGTTCCCGACGAGGGAGCCGCACACGGTCACCGTGGGCGACGGCCAGGTGACGACGTACACCTTCGGTCGCGACCTGTACGACGACATGCTGGCGGCGATCGAGGGCGCTGAGCAGCAGATCCTCTTCGAGACCTACATCTGGAAGGGCGACGCGACGGGGGAGCGGTTCAAGCGGGCCCTCATCGCCGCTGCCGACCGTGGCGTCGACGTCTACTGCATCTACGACGCATTCGCGAACCTCGTGGTCTCGCCTGCGTTCAAGCGGTTCCCGGCCAACGTGAAGGTGCTGAAGTACCCCGTCTACGCCGCGGGGTGGCGCTTCTTCGACCTCCGGCGCTACGGCCGCGACCACCGCAAGATCCTGGTCGTCGACGACAACGTCGGCTTCATCGGTGGCTACAACATCGGATCCAGCTACGAGACCGAGTGGCGCGACACCCACGTCCGGATCACCGGTCCGGCGGTGTGGGACCTCAAGCGGGCGTTCGCCGACTTCTGGAACCTCAACCGCCGGCGCCGCATTCGCGCCTCCGAGCGGCCGCTGCTGCTCGAGACCGCCTCGACCTGGGAGCCGCGGGTCCGGGTGCAGCGCAACGTGCCGCGCCTGTGGATGTTCCCGATCCGCTCGATGTACATCGAGGCGATCAACCGGGCCAGCCACAACGTGTGGATGACCCAGGCGTACTTCCTCCCCGACGAGGACTTCATCGATGCGGTCAAGGCAGCGGCACGCCGCGGCGTCGACGTACGCCTGCTCCTGCCGCTCAAGTCGAACCACATCGTTGCCGACTGGATCTCCCGCGGGTACTTCAGCCAGTTGCTCGACTCCGGTGTGCGGATCCTGCGCTACCGCGACGCGATGGTGCACGCCAAGACCGCCACGGTCGACGGCAACTGGGCGACGGTCGGCACGGCCAACATCGACCGGCTCAGCCTGCAGGGCAACTTCGAGATCAACGTCGAGATCATCGACGAGGGCTTCGCCCGTGACCTCGAGGCGATCTTCGAGGTCGACCAGTCCCACTGCCTCGAGCTCACCAGTGGTGAGTGGGAGGCGCGCGACGTGCACCGCAAGTTCACCGAGATGCTGCTCACCCCCCTTCGCCCGCTCCTCTGAGGAGGCCCCATGTGGTTCCGAGCCCCGGTGCGTGACCTCGCCGGCAAGCAGGTCTTCGTCACCGGTGCCGCGAGCGGCATCGGCCGCGCGGTGGCCGAGTACGCCGCCGAACGTGGCGCCGTGCTCCACCTGACCGACCTCCAGGCCGAGCCGTTGGCGGCGGTGGCCGACGACCTCAGGACCCGGGGCGGCCAGGTCGCGACCGCGGAGCCTGCAGACGTCTCCGACCACGCCCAGGTACGACGCCTGGCCGCCCACGTCACGCAACAGTCGGGTCCGATGGACGTGGTCCTCAATGTCGCCGGCATCGCGATCTGGGGCACCGTGCGCAGCCTCGAGCCCGAGCACTGGCAACGACTCGTCGACGTGAACCTGATGGGCCCGATCCACGTCATCGAGGAGTTCCTGCCGCCGATGATCGACGCCGGACGCGGTGGGCAGCTGGTCAACGTGTCGTCCGCGGCGGGCATCATCGCGATGCCCTGGCACGCGGCCTACAGCGCCACGAAGTTCGGCCTTCGAGGAGTGTCGGAGGTCCTGCGCTACGACCTGCGCAAGCACCGCATCGGCGTGAGCCTGGTGTGCCCGGGCGGGGTCGACACCGGCCTCGTGGCGACCATCCGGATCGCCGGGATCGACCAGCAGAACAAGGCGTTCGTCCGCGCACGTGGGCACTTCCAGAAGCGGGCGGTGACTCCCGAGAAGGCCGCCGAGGCGATCTGGCGAGGCGCGTTGCGCAACCGCTACTGGGTCTACACGTCGGCCGACATCCGGTTGGTGCACTGGCTGCAGCGGTACTTCCCGCCTGGCTACGCCGTCGCCATGCGGATCTTCAACTACGGGGCGAACCGGGTGCTTCCGTCCGTGGAGAAGGCGCGTCGTCCCGACCCGGTGGAGCCGGCGTGACCGCCGGTTCCGGGGCGCGCATCGCGCCCGGCGGGTGGCGCGACGTCGGGCCGTTCGTCGCCGG
>NZ_JBMCZA010000182.1:911-1086 GCF_048654705.1 Nocardioides sp. CPCC 206348 | reverse complement strand
GGTAGGAGCGCGTCGGCCTGAGGACCTTGCAGAAACTTCGAGAACCTTCTGGATTCTTTTACGGGGCGTCGGTGGAGTCGCCCCTTCTCGCGGTGAAGTGCCAACACGGGACTGCGCCGAGTGCGGAAGATGAGTGCGGATGCAGCGCGGTGACGCGTACGACGTCACCCGGGCC
>NZ_JBMCZA010000182.1:524-814 GCF_048654705.1 Nocardioides sp. CPCC 206348 | reverse complement strand
CTGGTCCACAGGTAGTGGCCGGGCAGGACGATCACGTAGCGCCACTTGGAGAAGGTCTTGGCGCGGTGATGTCGTCTGCACAGCGGGACGAGGTTGCAGGGGCAGGTCGCGCCGCCTTGGCCGTGGGGTGTCGCATGATCGAGATCGCAGCGCGTGGCTTGTTTCGGGCAGCCGGGGAACCGGCACGTGTGGTCGCGTAGTTCGACCCGGTGGCGGAGGCGGTCGGGGATCTCGTAGGAATCCACGGGGACGCAGTCGGCGAGGTCGATCACCGGGCGCACGATCACGGT
>NZ_JBMCZA010000182.1:0-514 GCF_048654705.1 Nocardioides sp. CPCC 206348 | reverse complement strand
CGGGTGCCGTTGGGTCCGACGAGGAAGTGGTGGCCGTGGGGGCTGGTCCACAGGTAGTGCCCGGGCAGCACGGTCAGGTAGCGCCATCGGCTGTGGGTCTTGGCGCGGTGATGTCGCCGGCACAACGGGACGAGGTTGCAGGGACAGGTCACGCCGCACTGGCCGTGGGGTGTCACGTGGTCGAGGTCGCAGGCCGTTGCCTGTTTCGGGCAGTTGGGGAACCGGCACGAATGGTCGCGTTGTTCGACCCGCCTGCGGATCCGGTTGGGGATCTCGTAGGAATCGACGGGGACGCAATCGGCCAGGTCGATCACCGGCCGCACGATCACGGTGGTGCCTCGTGCGCGGAGCCATTCCTTGATCTGCGCGATGCTGACCGGCGCTCGGCCTTGCTCCCACCGGCCGACGGGGTTCGCGAACGGGTTGTCCTCGTTGAGGCTGGTGTCGGTGATGTGGACGCTCAGGACGACCTTGCGGCCGGGGTCTCGAGACGGTTGCTGCGCAACCTCCTCGA